>NZ_JAELTK010000020.1:0-73933 GCF_016428765.1 Delftia sp. ASV31 | reverse complement strand
TGGCCTTCGGCGCGTGCCTGTTCCAGCAGGGCATGCAGTTGTTCCTCATCCACTGCGGGGGCGGTGGAGGCCGGAGCGCCCGGCGTGTCGGCTTCGACATCCAGCACCATGGAGTCGGCCTCCAGCCGCGGCGCATCGGAGCGTCCGGGCAGCGACAGGCTGTGAAAGCCCGACGCGGAGGCAGGCGCGCGCGCCATGCCCGCGCCGCCATGCGCAGCCTGGGCACCGGATGCGGCGGGCGCACCCTGGATGTCCGGCAGGCCCGCGAGGCTGGGCAGGCTTTTCAGGCCGCCCATGTGGTCCACGGCGCCGAAGCGCCACTGCACCACCTGGCGCTCGTCGATCTCCTCGGAAGGGATGAAGCGCGAGTTCATGCCGTTAGACATAGCTGTCTTCCGCACCGCTGCCGATGGTGATCTGGCCTTCTTCGGCCAGGCGACGCACCACCTTCAGGATTTCCTTTTGCTGCGCTTCCACTTCGGACAGGCGCATCGGGCCGCGGCCTTCCAGGTCCTCGCGCAGCGACTCGGCGGCACGCATGGACATGTTGGCCAGGATCTTGTCGCGCACTTCCATCGAGCCGCCCTTGAGCGCGATGATCAGCGTCTCGGACACCACCTCGCGCAGCACCAGCTGCACCGAGCGGTCGTCCAGCTTGACCAGGTCGTCGAACACGAACATCTTGTCCATGATCTTCTGGGCCAGGTCCGGGTCGTAGTTGCGGATGGTGTCCAGCACGGCCACGTCGGCATTGCCGCCGAGGTTGTTGATCATCTCGGCCGCCGTCTTGACGCCGCCCAGCGAGGTCTTGCGGATCTTGTCGCCGCCGGCCAGCACCTGGAACAGCACCTCGTTGAGGTCCTTGAGCGCGGTCGGCTGAATGCCTTCCAGCGTGGCCACGCGCAGCATGACTTCGCTGCGGAAGCGCTCGGGCAGCTGCATCAGGACGGCAGCGGCCTGCTCGTGCTCCAGGTGCACGAGGATGGCGGCCACGATCTGCGGATGCTCGCCGCGCAGCAGTTCGGCCACGGACAGCGGGTCCATCCACTTGAGGCTTTCGATGCCGGAGACATCGCCGCCCTGCAGGATGCGGTCGATCAGCAGCGCCGCCTTGTCGTCGCCCAGGGCGCGCTTGAGCACCGAGCGCACATAGCCGCTGGCGTCGTCCACCAGCAGGCTTTGCGCGGCCGCGTCATCGGCAAAGCGGTTGATGACGAAGTCCACCTTCTCGCGCGAGACACCGCGCATGTGCGCAATGGTCTCGCCGAGCTTTTGCACTTCCTTCGGGGTGAGGTGCTTGAACACCTCGGCCGCTTCCTCCTCGCCCAGGGAGACCAGCAAGATGGCGGCGTCGTTCAGGCCTCGTTCGTCCATATCTCAGCAATCCGTGTTTTGAGAGGCTCAGGTGGCCTCGCCGTTGATCCAGGTCTTGACGATGTTGGCCACCGCGATCGGGTTCTGCTTGGCCAGTTGGCGCGCCTGCTCCAGGCGCACTTGCTCCTGCGTGGGCGAAAGATCGACAGCGGGTGCAGCCAGCGCCGGACGGTCCAGCTGCTCGCCTTCGATGGCATTGAGCTGTCCGCCCACGGCCACCGTCTTGCGGCCCTTGAGCATGGGTCGCACCAGGCCCAGCAGCAAGATGGCGCCGAACAGGGCCAGGCCGATGGGCACGCCCAGGCTGCGGGCCATGTCCAGCACTTCGGGCTGGCGCCACAGCGGCACATCGGCGGGCACTTCGTCCTGCACAAAGGGCGTGCTGACCAGGTTGACCGAGTCGCCGCGCTCTGCGCTGTAGCCCACGGTCTCGCGCACCAGGGTCAGCAGTTGCGCCTGCTGCGCTGCCGTCAGGCCGCGTGCGGCGGCAGCGACGGTGGCTGCATCGGTTGCCGCACCGGCCGCACCGGCAGCGGCCGGCGCAGGGGCAGCCACCAGGGGCGCATTGATGACCACGGCGGCCGTCAGGCGCTTGATGCTGCCCGTGCTGCCGCGTGTATGGCGCACGGTCTTGTCCACTTCGTAATTGGTGATGGACTCGCGCTTGCTGGCAGAGCGGGCGGCGTTCTGGCCGTCGGCCGCCTGGGGCGCGGGATTGGCGCCGTTGACCGGCGCAGAAGCGTTCTGGGGCGGCTGGTTGCTGGTGGCGCCGGGAATGCCCGTGGGCTGGGGCGGCTTTTGCTCGCCCGTGCTCTCCACCACCTGCTGGCTGCGCACCACGCCCGCGTCGGAGGACTGGTTGGGGCGGTGCTGCTCCGAAGTCGATTCGGTCTGGCTGAAATCCATCTCGGCCGAGACCTGCGCCTTCACATTGTTCTTGCCGACCACGGGCTCCAGGATCTCCAGGATGCGGCGCACGTACTGCTGCTCGATCTGCTGGGTGTAGTTCAGCTGCTGCATGTCCACGGCGTTGGCGTTGCCGTCGGGCGACTGCGACAGCAGCTTGCCCGAGTCGTCCAGGATGCTCACGGCCGTGGGAGCCATCTCGGGCACGCTGGAGGCCACCAGGTGCACGATGCCCGCGATCTGCGTGCGGTCCAGCACGCGGCCCGGGTACAGGCTCAGCAGCACCGAGGCCGAGGGCTTTTGCTGCTCGCGGAAAAAGCCGTTCTGATTGGGCAGGGCCAGGTGCACGCGTGCGCTTTGCACGGCGGCCAGGGCCTGGATGGAACGCGTCAGTTCGCCTTCAAGACCGCGCTGGAAATTGAGGCGTTCCTGGAACTGGGTGATGCCGAACTTGCTGTTCTCCATCAGCTCGAAACCCGTCACCGAACCCTTGGGCAGGCCCTGGGTGGCCAGCTTCAGGCGCACATCGTGCACGCGGTCGGACGGGATGAGGATGGCACCGCCGCCTTCCGTGTAGCGGTAAGGCACGTTCATCTGCGACAGCTGGGCGACGATGGCGCCGCCATCCTTGTCGCTCAGGTTGGAGAACAGCACCTTGTAGTCCGGCTGGCGGTAGAACATGGCCGCCGCACCCAGGGCGACAACCAGCAGCACGGCGATCGCGCCCCAACGCAGGCGCGCGCCACGGTCCATGGCCGTCCAGCGCTGCTGCAAGGCAGGCTGGGGCACGGGAGTGGCTTGAGGGACAGGGATTTCAGCGACAGCAGACATCTTGGTTCCAGGTGTTCGAGCCCTGCACACACAGGACCCTAGCGTGCTGTCGATTATTCGAAGTCCGCCGCTTCACATTCGCCCGATAAGCGCGCCGTTTGGCCGTCTATTTGCCGCGATGCGAAAACCCTGCCGCCCTACGATCTCGTCATCTTGCTAACTCCGATGGAATGTGTCATGGACCTTCGCATCCCCAGTACCACCTCTCCCCTGTACGGCACCCAGCTCCCCAAAGGCGTGGGCGCAGGCGACGCATCGACCAAAGTGGCGGCTGGCGGCTTCAGCCAGGCCCTTCAAGGCGCGCTGCAGTCCGTCAGTTCAGCCCAGAACAACTCCAGCCAGCTGCAGCGTGAGGTGCAGTTGGAGAACCCGGCCGTCAGCCTCGAAGAAACCATGATCGCCATGCAAAAGGCGCAGATCGGCTTCCAGGCCACGATGCAGGTGCGCAACCGGCTCGTGCAGGCTTATACCGACGTGATGAACATGCAGGTGTGAGGACGTCCGGCCCCGGCCGGACCCTCTTTGCCTCCTCAGATCGCAGACCGCAAACCGCAGACCGAACGGGATTTGCGCGCGCCATTGCGCTTGCATTGCCATTGCACGGCAGCGTCATTTCCGCGCATTTCGGATCTTGCCGCCTTCAGGGTCCTTGCTTCGTTTTCCCCGGATCTGGCCTCTGGCCATCCCTCATTCCTGGCCGCCCTTCCTGCGGACGGCCATCCAGCATTCCCCCGCCTCCACCTCATTGACCGAGCGCAGCCTCATCCCGCGCATGGATGGGTACGCCCAAGCTCCAGCCATGCCTGCGCCCGCTGCGCAGATTCATTCAACCGAATCCCAGCCCGGAAAAGACAAAACCCTCGGGCACGGATGCCGGAGGGTTGAGCAGCGGGAAGAAAGAAGAGAGAGAGAAAAAAGGGACGCGGCTTCAGCTGGCCGAGTGGTAGATGCGCGCCTTGCCCGGTCCGGCATGGGGGTGTCCATACAGGTCGCGTCCATACGTGGCCTGGTCCGAAGTCTGGGGAATCAGCGCCGCCGCCTGGCTCTGGGCCACCACGGCCATGCGTGCCAGCTGGTCGCGCTGCATGGCCATCTGCTCGCCCAGGGCCTGGGCGCGTTCGCGCAGCTCCTGCGTCCAGTCGGCCGCGCTGAAGCGCCGGGCCAGCTCGGAGAACGCCGCCATGGCATCGCGCAGCCGGGTGCTGGACTGCTCCAGCGCGACCGCATCCTTCGATTGCAGCGAGGCGGACACCATCCGGACCACCGCGTCCAGGGAATCGAGCATCTCGCTGAGAGTCATGGGACAGGCCTTGCTGAAAAAAGAAAGCGCGTGCTCGCGCCGGAAGGAAAAAACCGAGAAAGAACCGAACCCGCGCTCAGACGCGCGAGTGCGAGAGGAATTCTTCGGAGTTGGCCAGCAGCTTGTCGGCCACGGCGTCGGCGTTCACGCGGAAGGTGCCGTTGGCAATGGCTTCGCGGATTTCCTTGACGCGGTTGGCATCGAAATCGGCCGTGGCGCGACCAGATTGGTCCAGTGCGCGGGCCGAGGTCGAGAACGACACGGGAACGCCGGCCGCCTTGGCAGGCTGGGCCTGGGCGGAGGATTCCTCGGTGGCAATGGTGCTGGCTGTCTTGGGCTGCTTGGCGGCGGCCTGGGAGGCAGCGGCGGGCAGTTCCGGTTTTTGACCTATCTTCATCTTGATTCTCCAATCGCCCTGGCGGCGTGAGGCGCTGTGCCTAGCTTTCGACTGCCTGGAACAAAACTTGAGGGTTTTTTACTGGACCAGCACCACGCCCTCGGGATTCACCACCCCGGAGATGAGCCGGCCATTATCCATGCGAACCCGCACGGTCTGGCCTTCGCCGGCGGCCGACATGGCCTTGCCCGACGATGTGACGGAAAAACCACCACCGTTGACCAGAACTCGCACTTCGGCACCCACCGCGAACAGCGCCGGCGTGCGCAGCATGTTCTGGCGCAGCGCCTGGCCTGCGGCCAGCGGGCGGGAGGCCACCAGGCCCACCCAGTCCTGCTGGTTGGCGTAGACGGCGGCCGATTCCTCGGCCCAGTCCACTTCGGCCTGGACGGCATCGTCGGCCGACAGCGGGCGGCCCGAAGGCACGCCGTTTTGCAGCACCCAGGCCGGCCCCCAGGCCTTGACCGTGATGGGCAGGAACACATTCCAGGCCACGGCGCCCTGCAGGCAGCGCAGACCCAGGCGGGTACGGCCCCACAGGCGCGAGCCTGCGGGCAAATAGGGTTCGACCTTGGCGCAGGCGGCCAGGCGCAGGCGGGGATCGAGCTGGCCCATCTGCACTTCCATGCGCAGGGGCAAGGCGCCTGCGCCGGCCATGCCTTGCTGCAGGGCCTCGTCGGCAAAGCGCTGGCCGATCTGGCTGAGCTGGGCTGCACCGTCAGGTGCGTTCTGCGCGAAGGCAGGACCTGCCAGCGACGCTCCAGCGGCAAGCGCAGCGCATGCGGCGGCGCGAGCGAGGGCTCGGACGGCGGATAGCGAATGGGCGGTGCTGAAGTTCGGCATGGCTGTGGCTCCTGACTTGCTCCGGCCTCCCGTCAGGATGGGTGGGACACCTGGAGCGATGCCAGCAAATATAGGACGAGCGCTCTTTTCCGAAGCGCCGAACTGCGCAGGCAAACGCGCTTTCTTCGCGCTTTAGCGTTCGGGCCCGATTTCCATAATCGACGCATGCCGCAGTCCGTGGGCTGCCGCCATTTCGTCAACCGATCACCGCAAATCCCAGAGGGCGAGGCCGACATGCTCGACAAGATGACTGAACGACTGGACTTCCAGAGCAAGGCGCTGGTGCTGCGCGCCGAGCGCCAGCGTGCAATCGCCAGCAACATCGCCAATGCCGACACCCCGGGCTATGTGGCGCGCGACTTCAATTTCCGCGAGGCGCTGACGGCCGTTACCTCCGGCCCCTCGCCCATGACGCTGGCCAGCGTCAGCCAGGGCGGACACATTCCCCTGCCTGCCGCCGCCTCGGGGCAGAGCGCGCAAAGCCATCTCGGCTACTCGGTGCAGGCCCAGACCAACATGGACAACAACACCGTGGACCTGGACCGCGAACGCGCCAACTTCGTCGACAACGCCGTGCGCTACGAAGCCACGCTGCGCTTTCTGAACGGCCAGGCCAAGACCATGCTGTCGGCCATCCAGGGCCAGTAAGCCGGCGCCACAGATCACAGGAGCTTTCCCATGTCCATGTTCTCCATCTTCAGCATCTCCGGCAGTGCCGTCAGCGCCCAATCGCAGCGCCTGAACGTCGTGGCCTCGAATCTGGCCAACGTCGATGCCGTGGCCGGCCCCGACGGCAAGGCCTACCAGGCGCGCCAGGTGGTCTTCCAGACCGTGGCCATGGGCGAGGAAGGCTCCTCGGGCGTGCGCGTCAGCGCCATCAGCCAGGACAACACGCCCGGCCGCCGCATCCACGACCCCCAGCACCCGCTGGCCGATGCCGAAGGCTATGTGACGCATTCCAACGTCAGCGCAGTGGACGAGATGGTCAACATGATCTCGGCCTCGCGCTCCTACCAGAACAACGTCGAGGTCATGAACACGACCAAGTCGCTGCTGCTCAAAACCCTGCAGATGGGCCAGTGAGCCCCGTCCGCACCACTTTCCAGGAGCCACTCCCATGATCTATGGCGCAGGCAGCGTCGCCAGCACGGCCGACATCAACAACAAGTCCGCCACGAGCAATTCGACCACCGACCCCGCGGCGGCGCAGGACCGTTTCCTGAAGCTGCTGGTCGCGCAGTTGAACAACCAGGATCCCATGAATCCCATGGACAACGCGCAGATGACCTCGCAGATGGCGCAGATCAACACCGTCACCGGCATCCAGCAGTTGAACAAGACCATGGAAAGCATGGCCGGCCAGTTCACCGCCATGCAGGTGCTGCAGGGCACGCAGATGATCGGCCGCACCGTGCTGACCGAAGGCAACACCCTGGGCGTGGGCAAGGAAAAGTCCTATACGGCTGCCTTCGACCTCGAAGGCCCGGCCGCCGACGTGAAGGTGCAGATCACCACCGCCAGCGGCGAGCTGGTGGACACCGTCGAGCTGGGCAGCGGCACCGCTGGCCGCAACTACTTCACCTGGGACGGCAGCAAGTACACGGGCGACGCCAGCCAGCTGCGCTACACGGTGCAGGCCACGAATGCCGACACGGTCGTGGCCTCGACCACGCTGTCGCCCCATGCGGTGCTCGCCACAGGCACCACCGACGGCAAGCTGACGCTGGAGCTGGACGACGGCACCAACGTCGCCTACGCCTCCGTCAAGGCCGTGTACTGACCCCCGCACCATCCACCCAAATACATCGCAGGAGCACACCATGGGATTCCAACAAGGCCTCTCGGGTCTGAACGCCGCCAGCAAGAACCTGGACGTGATCGGCCACAACATCGCCAACGCCAACACCACGGGCTTCAAGTCCTCGCGCGCCGAGTTCGCCGAGGCCGTGGCCAGCGCCGTGGGTTCGGCCAGCGGCCAGAACAGCGGCATCGGCGTCAATGTGGCCGCCGTGACCCAGCAGTTCCGCCAGGGCCCGATCACCACCACGGGCAACAACCTGGACGTGGCCATCAACGGCAACGGCTTCTTCGTCGTGCGCCAGCCCGACGGCAGCACGGCCTATACGCGCGCCGGCAACTTCGGCCTGGACAAGCAGGGCAACCTCAAGACCGTGCAGGGCGACAACGTCATGGGCTACCCCGTGGACGCCACCACGGGCAAGGTGCTGGCCGGCGGCCAGCCCGTGCCCATGGTCTTTCCTTCGGGCCAGCCGATCGCTGCCAAGACCACGACCAAGATCGACGTGTCGCTGAACCTCGATGCGCGCGCCACGCCCGCAGCCGGCAACTCCACCGCCACGCCGCCCGTGCCCGCCACGCCGCGCGCCACCTATGGCACCTCGATCAACGTCTATGACAGCCAGGGCGTGCCCACGCCGGTGCAGATGTACTTCGAGAAGGACGCAGCCTCCAACACCTGGAAGGTCTACGACGGCCTGGACGATCCGGCGGCATCGCCCCCGAAGGTCGCCACCTTGCTGACCACCCTGGTGTTCGATGCCTCCGGCAAGATCACCAGCGGCAGCCCCGTGACGGCGCAGATCAAGAGCAGCAACCCCAACGCGCCCACGCCCGGCACCATCAATGGCACGGCGGGCGTGACGCTGGACTTCTCCAACGTCTCGCAGTTCGGCTCCAAGTTCGCGGTCAGCAGCCTCAAGCAGGACGGCTACACCGCTGGCGCGCTCACCGGCATCAATGTCGGCAACGATGGCTCCATCGTGGCCACCTACTCCAACGGCGTGACGCGCACCGAGGGCCAGCTGGCCCTGGCCGCCTTCACCAACACCCAGGGCCTGGGCGCCGTGGGCGACAACAAGTGGGTGGAGACCTCGGATTCGGGCCCGGCCCTGAACGGCACGGCCGAGTCGGGCACCTTCGGCTCGCTGCGCTCGGGCGCGCTGGAAGACTCCAACGTGGACCTGACCGCCGAGCTGGTGAACATGATGACCGCGCAGCGCGCCTACCAGGCCAATGCCCAGACCATCAAGACCCAGGACCAGGTCTTCTCGACCCTGGTGAACCTGCGCTGATAGCCAAGAACTGAGTCAGGAGAGCCGGCATGGACCGCATCATCTACACCTCCATGACGGGCGCCAACGCAGCGGCGCAGCGTCAGTCCGTGCTGGCCCACAACCTGGCCAATGCCGGCACCAACGGCTTCCGGGCCGAAATGTCCACCTTCCGCTCCGTGCCCCTGCAGGGCAGCGGCGCGGGCACGCGCGTGTTCGCGCTGGAGGCGACCTCCGGCTACGTGGACACGCCCGGACCCACCCAGCGCACGGGCCGCGCACTGGACGCCATGGCCATGGGCCGCGCCTGGTTCGCCGTCCAGGGCCTGGATGGCCAGGAGGCCTACACACGCAACGGCGTGTTCGAAGTCTCCCCCGAGGGCCAGCTGGTCAACAGCAATGGCCAGGCCGTGCTGTCCGACGGCGGCGGCCCCATCGACATTCCGCCCGAGTCCACGATCACGCTGGGCTCGGACGGCACGCTGACCGCCAAGACCGGCAACCAGCTGCCCGTGGCCGTGGGCCGCGTCAAGCTGGCCACGCCGCCCGAGGACACCGCGCTGGTGCGCGGCAATGACGGCCTGTTCCGCACGGGCGACGGCGATCCGCTGCCCAACGACGAGAACGCACGCCTGCTGTCCGGCGCCATCGAAGGCTCGAACGTGAACTCGGTGGAGACCATGGTCGGCATGATTGCCGCCGCCCGCCAGTTCGAGACCCAGATGCGCCTGCTGCAGACGGCAGAAACCAATGACAAGACGGCCAGCCAACTCTTGAGCATGAACGGCTGAAAGCACTGAAAAGGAAAACGCCATGATCAATTCACTGTTCATCTCCAAGACCGGCATGGAAGCCCAGCAGACCCAGCTGGACGTGATTTCCCATAACCTGGCCAACGTCTCGACCACGGGATACAAGCGCGCCAGCGCGGTGTTCGAGGATCTGATCTACCAGAACCTGCGCCAGTCCGGCTCGCAGACGACCGAGCAGAACCAGCTGCCCACGGGCCTGCACCTGGGCCTGGGTGTGCGCACGGTGGCCACCTCGCGCAATTTCCTGCAGGGCGCCCTGCAGCAGTCCAACAATGCGCTGGACGTGGCCATCGACGGCAACGGCTTCTTCCAGGTCAACATGCCCGACGGCACCACGGCCTATACCCGTGACGGCTCCTTCCAGGTCGATGCGCAGGGCCAGCTGGTGACTGCCAGCGGCATGCCCATCGCCAACGGCGTGACCATTCCCCAGGGCGCGACCAAGGTGTCGATCAGCCCCGAGGGCGTGGTCAGCGTGACCATGGCCGGCCAGGCCGCGCCCCAGCAGGTGGGCAATATCGCCATGAGCCAGTTCATCAATCCGGCCGGCCTGGAGCCGCGTGGCCAGAACCTGTTCACCGAGACCGCTTCCTCGGGCCAGCCCCAGCAGGGCCAGCCCGGCGTCAACGGCATGGGCATGATCAAGCAGGGCTACCTGGAAGGCTCGAACGTGAACGTGGTGCAGGAGCTGGTGACCATGATCCAGACCCAGCGCGCCTATGAAATGAATTCCAAGGCCATCACGACTTCGGACCAGATGCTGGCCAAACTCGCGCAGCTGTAATCGATCTCTCCCCCTGAGCGGCTTCGCCGCTTCCCCCTCTCTCGCTGCGCGGGAGGGGGACGACACCCTCGGTGCGGGGCGGCCCTTCCTCGGTGTCCCTGGGCTGGGACATGCCAGTTCTCGAGGGTGGGGTCTGCATGCGCAGCCATGAACCATTGAACCCGGGAACATCGCCATGACCCAACGAATCTTCTCCCTTTCCGCAACGGGCACGTGCCTGGCGCTGGCGGCAGTCCTGTCGGGCTGCACGACGCTCAATGACCCGCCGCCCGTGGACATGCCGTCCACTGCGCCTCCCGTGCTGATGCCGGCCGCGCCCGTGGCGGGCAGCCCTACAGGCAGCCTGTTCAATGCCGCCAGCTACCGTCCCGGTTTCGAGAACCGGCGCGCGCGCCTGGTGGGGGACATGGTGACGGTGCAGATCGTGGAGCGCGTGACGGCCAGCCAGAAGTCGGATTCGGGTCTGAAGCGCTCCAACAAGACCACGGCGGGGATTTCTGCGCTGCCGCTGTTCTCGGGCAATGCGCTGGCCAATCTCAAGGACCGCTCGAACATCGGTTTCAACAACAACAACGACTACACGGGCTCGGGCTCGACGTCCAGCGACAACACGTTCACGGGCGCCATCAGCACGACAGTGGTCGATGTGCTGCCCAACGGCCATCTGGTGATCGCCGGAGAAAAGCAGATCGGCGTGAACCACAACGTGGATGTGCTGCGTTTCACGGGCACGGTGGACCCGCGCACGATGCAGCCCGGCAGCCTGGTCGCATCGACCCAGGTGGCCAATGTGCGCGTGGAATCGCGCAGCCGCGGACAGGCCGGGGAAGCGCAGTCAATTGGCTGGTTGTCCCGGTTCTTTTTGAACGTTATGCCGTTCTGATTCTCCGGAGAATGGACAGCATGAAAGTACTGTCCATGCTCCTGACATTGCGCCAAGCGCAGCGCCCCTTCTGGGTTGCAGCCGCCCTTGGCGCCAGCATGCTGACCCTGCCGGCGCATGCAACACGCATCAAAGAGGTCGCTGCCATCCAGGGCGTGCGCAGCAACCAGTTGACCGGCTACGGTCTGGTGGTCGACCTCGACGGCACGGGCGACCAGACCACCCAGATGCCCTACACCAAGCAGGCGCTGGCCAATTACCTGGAGCAGATGGGCATCTCGCTGCCCGCCACAGGCAATTCGGGCCAGCTGCAGCTCAAGAACGTGGCGGCCGTGATCGTCACCGCCGAACTGCCGGCCTTTGCCCAGCCGGGCCAGGCCATCGACGTGGTGGTCTCCTCCGTGGGCAATGCCAAGTCGCTCAAGGGCGGCACCCTGGTGGCCACGCCGCTGCGCGGCGCCGATGGCGAGATCTATGCACTGGCCCAGGGCAACCTCGTGGTCGGCGGCGCCGGCGCCTCGGCCGGCGGCTCCAAGGTACAGATCAACCACCTGAGCGCCGGCCGCGTGCCGCAGGGCGCCCAGGTCGAGCGCGCCGTACCCACACCGATCAACGAAGGCGACAGCATCACGCTGGGCTTGAACGCCACCGATTTCCAGACCGCCGACAAGGTGGTGCGCGCCATCAACCAGCGCATGGGCCAGGGCGTGGCACAGGCGCTGGACGGGCGCACCGTGCGCGTGTCCGCACCCCAGGACCCGGGATCGCGCGTGCGCATGATCGCCGAGATCCAGGAGATGCCGATCGAGACCTCCAAGCCCTCGGCCAAAGTCGTGATCAATGCACGCACGGGCTCCATCGTGCTCAACCAGGCCGTGACCCTGGGCCCCTGCGCCATCGCGCATGGCAACTTGGCCATCACCATCAGCACCACGCCGGTGATCAGCCAGCCCGGCGCCTTCTCGCAGGGCCAGACCGTGGTGGCCCAGAAGTCCGACATCCAGATCAAGCAGGAGCCCGGCAACATCATCAACATGCCCGGCTCCCCGCAACTGACCGACGTGGTGCGCGCACTCAACACGCTGGGCGCCACGCCCCAGGACCTGCTGGCCATCCTGCAGGCCATCAAGGCCGCAGGCGCCCTCAACGCCGAACTGGAGGTGATATGAGCATCGCACTTCCCAACGGATCGCAGACTGCGGCCAGCAATGCGCTGGCGGCCGACGCCCGGTCCCTCAACGCACTCAAATTCGCGGCCGGCGAGAACAGTCCGCAGGCCGCGAAGGAAACCGCCAAGCAGCTGGAATCGCTGTTCATGCGCGAGATGATCAAGAGCATGCGCGAGGCCACCATGAAGTCCGGCCTGCTCGACAGCGCACAGGGCAACCTGAGCACCGACATGCTGGACCAGCAGCTGTCGGTGGCCATGTCGGGCCAGCCCGGCGGCCTGTCGGATGCCATCACGCGCCAGCTGGCCCGCACCATGGGCTCGGAAGCCGCCGAGGATGCCGAGATCTCCGTGCCCTCCACACTGAGCATGAGCCGCATCGCCTGGCGCAGCACGGCCGGCAGCGCCAATGGCACCACAGGTGCCTGGAGCGGCAGCCGCAGCAGCGCGGCCCAGTCCGTCAACGCCTACGCGCCCGCGCCCAAGGGCCGTGACAACTTCGTCGCCCACCATGGCGACGCCGCTGCACGCGTGGCGCAGGAAAGCGGCATTCCGGCCGCCTTCATGCTGGGCCAGGCCGGACACGAGACCGGCTGGGGCAAGAGCGAAATCAAGAATGCCAATGGCAGCAATGCCCACAACCTGTTCGGCATCAAGGCCGGCAAGGGCTGGACGGGCAAGGTCGCCGAGGTCACGACCACCGAATACATCGACGGCGTGGCGCGCAAGGTCACGGCCAAGTTCCGCGCCTACGACTCCTACGAGGAGTCCTTCCGCGACTACGCGCGCCTGATCACCAGCAATCCGCGCTACGAGAAAGCCATGGGAAAGACCGACTCGGCCCTGGCCTATGCGACCGAGCTGCAGAAAGCCGGCTACGCCACCGATCCCGAATACGCCAGCAAGCTCAGCCGCGCCATCCAGAGCGCCGTGCAGAGCGCGGCACGTGCCCAAGCCTAACCAGAGAACACGTCATGAGCCTTTTGAACGTCGGGTCCCGCGCCCTGATGGCGAACCAGATCGCCCTGCAGACCACAGGCCACAACATCGCCAACGTCAACACGGCCGGATATTCGCGCCAGAGCGTGGCCTTCCAGACCTCGCCGGGCCAGAACATGGGCAGCGGCTACATCGGCAATGGCGTGGATGTGAACACCATCCTGCGCAACTTCAATGACCTGCTCAACCGCCAGGCAGCCACGGCCAGCGCCGTGTCGGCGGCCGACTCGGCGCGTGCCACCTCGCTGGCGCAGATGCAGGAAGTGTTCGGCGGCGGCAAGACCGGCCTGGGCGCGGCGATCACCGACATGATGAATTCGTTCGGCGACGTGGCCGGTGCGCCCACCGACCCGTCGGCACGCCAGGTGGTGCTCACGCGCATGAACGAGCTGGCGGCGCGCTTTCGCTCGGCATCGGCCCAGCTGGACGAGCTGGACTACAGCGCCAAGCAGCAGATGGGCAACGATGTGACCGTGGTCAACAGCCTGGCCGGCCAGGTGGCCACGCTCAATGCGCAGATCAGCCGCTCCATCGCCTCGGGCCAGACGCCCAACGACCTGCTGGACCAGCGCGACCAGCTGGTGCGCAACATCAACAAATACGTGCAGACCAGCCAGATCCCTGCGGACGACGGCAGCATCAGCCTGTTCGTGGGCGGCAGCCAGCCGCTGGTGCTGGGACCCAATTCCGCACAGCTCACGCTCAAGGAAGCCACCGAGTTCCCGGGCAGCGGCAAGATGGCCCTGTACTTCCAGCAGCCCGGCGGCCAGAACGTGGAACTGACGCCCTCCATGCTGGGTGGCGGCGAGATCGCCGGCCTGCTGCAGTTCCAGGGCAGCGACCTGACCGAGGGCCGCAACCTGCTGGGCCGCATGGCCCTGGCCATTGGCGACTCGCTGAACGAGCAAAACAACCTGGGCCTGACGCTGTCGGGACAAAGCGGCAGCAATCTGTTCAAGCTGTCCATGGTCAGCAACGGCTCGACCACGGGCGCGCAGTGGACCGGCGCCACCACGCCGACGACCACGGTGGTCGACTCCAGCCAGCTCAAGGCATCCGACTACCAGATCGTCTTCGGCAGCACGGCACCAGCAGGCAAGGTCATCCGCCTGTCGGACGGCAAGGTCACGGACTTCACCAACATGGCCGACCTGAGCTCCAAGGAGATCGACGGCCTGCGCTTCGACCTCAAGGCCGAAGGCGTGTCGGGCAACACCGTGCTGTTCCGCCCCATGGCGGCGGGCGCCCACGACATCCAGGCCGCCGTGCACTCGCCCAACGACCTGGCCGTGGCCAACCCCGTGGCGGCCAGCATCAAGTCGCTGGGCGATGCGACCCTGCAAATGGGCGGCATCCAGGTCAGTGCCGGCTTCAACCTGGCAGGCTTTGCCGGCGCCGAGGTGTCGTTCAGCAAGAACGCCACCGGGCAGCTGGAATACACCATCACCCCGGCACCCGCAGGCGGCATTCCTGCCACCGGCCTCTACACCTCCGGCCAGCCGATCCAGCTGGCACCGGGCCTGCAGGTCAAGATCACTGGCACGCCCGCCATCAATGGAACCACCAGCGACAAGGTCACGCTGGGCAAGGCCACCGACCCACAGTACGGCACGGCCTATCAGCGCGATGCGGGCAATGCCAGCTCCTTCCTGGCCCTGCGCGACAGCAAGCTCTTCGATGGCTCGACCACGCTGAGCGACGGCTTTTCCACCGCCATGGCCCAGGTCGGCACGCGCACCCAAAGCGCGCAGTACGCGGCCAAGCTGTCCGAGACCATTGCCAAGAACCTGGAGGCGGACCGCACGGCCGTCTCGGGCGTGAACCTCGACGAAGAGGCCGCCAAGCTGCTGCAGTACCAGCAGTCCTACCAGGCCTCGGCCAAGATGCTGCAGGTCGCGCAAAGCATTTTCGACAGCGTTCTGCAGACCGTAGGCCGCTGATCACAGGACAGGAGCATTCCACCATGAGCATCTCCCGCATTGGCACGGCCAACATGTACGAAAGCACCATCAACAACCTGAACTCGCGCAACACGAGTCTGGTGGACCTGATGGAAAAGACCACTTCCGGCAAGCGCGTGGTGCGCGCCAGCGACGACCCCGTGGCCGCCGCACAGGCCGAACGCGCACTCACGCGTATCTCCCGCTCGGAAAACGACCAGCGCGTGCTGGGCTTGCAGCGCGATGTGATGGCCCAGGGCGAATCCAAGCTGGGCACGGCCCAGGACGCGCTCAAGGACTTCCGCGACCTGATCCTGCAGTCCGGCAATGGCTCCTATGACCAGAAGGCGCGCGATGCGCTGGTGCAGCAGCTCGAGAGCCTGCGCAACCAGGTGCTGAGCTACGCCAATGCCAAGGACTCCAACGGCCTGCCCATCTTCCGCGGGCTGGGCAGCAAGGAAGATCCTCTTGTCAACAACACCCCCGGCGCCAACTCCCAGTTGCAGCCAGGCCAGGCCACGGGCAGCGAGAACGGCCTGCCGCTGGCGCTGGACGGCTTTGCGACCTGGATGAACGTGCCCACGGGCAACGGCGTCTTCGCCGTGTCGCGCCAGTCGCCCACGGGCAGCTCGGCCTATGCCGACCTGGGCACGGTGTCGGACCCCAGCGCCATCACGGGCGCCAGCTACACCCTGAATTTCACCAAGGACGCCACGACGGGCGCCCTGAGCTACACCGTCACCTCCGGTGGCACGACCGGTGCGGCCATTCCCTACACGGCCGGCGACAGCATCACCGTGGGCGGCATGTCGATGAAGATTTCGGGCAACCTGGCCACGGGCGACAGCTTCACGCTGGCCCCCAGCCAGCGCACCGACCTGTTCAGCGTGCTGGACAACGTGATCGCGGGCGTGAAGAACGGCGCCACCGATGCCGGCGCCATGCAGCAGGCGCTGGGCCGCGGCCTCAATGAACTCGACGCCGGCATGAGCCGCGTCCAGGCCATGCGCAGCTTCGCTGGCGACCAGCTCAACCGCGCCGACCGCCTTGAAGACGACATGAAGAACCAGGCGGACCAGCAGGAAGCGGCGCGTTCGCGAGCCGAAGACATCGATATGATCAAGGCCCTCTCCGATGTGGACATGCAGAAGGTGGGCATGCAGGCTGCCTTGCAGTCCTATGCCTCGATCCAGAAACTGTCATTGTTCAACTTCATCAACTGATAGCCACCCGCGCATGCATCCATGGTCCAGTCCGTCCTGAGCTCTCTGACCCTCGGCTATAGGCCGCTCTGGAACCAGGCCCGCCGTCTGGCGGGCGTGCAGCTTTATCTTCACGAGGAACCCGGCGTCCAGGCCGACGTGGCCCACCTGCTGCGCATACTGCGCGAGACCTGGGGCACGCAGTCGCCGCCGGTACTGCTGTCGCCCCAGTCGCGCCAGGTGCTGTGCGACCTGCTGGAAAACGCCTCCAAGGGCAGCCCCTGGATCGAGGTGCGCGGCGACTGGCTGCAGGACTCCGCCATCTACGACCTGGTGCGCCAGGCGCATGCGCGCGGCCTCATGCTGGTGTGGCGCGGGCCGCTGTCCGATGTGCCCGACGCCCAGGCCGCCCACTGGTTTGCCAGCAGCCTGCTGCACCTGCCGCCCGAAGGCGCCTCGGGCATGCAAAACCAGACAGCGCTTGCGCTGCAACAGGCCGCGCAGGCAGCCCAGGCACCTGCCAAGCTCCAGGCCCTGAAGCAGGCCGCCAAGCCCGCACCCACCCTGCCTCCCCTGCAACTGCTGGGCGGCCAGATGTACGAGGGTCTGGACAGCCTGGCCCTGACCGACCTGTGCCTGGACAGCTTCCATGCGGGCGCCATCGCCGGCTGGCCCGTGGCCGATACGCTGCATGCCCAGCGCCATCACGCCGCCCTGCCCAGCCGCGACACCGTGCTCGCACTGATGCGCGCCGTCGATGCCGAGCAATCGATCGAGGCCTTCGAGCAGATCCTGGGCGAGGACCCCATCCTGGCCTATCGCTTCATGCTCTACACCAACTCCGCAGCCCTGGGCCTGCGGGGCAATGTGGACTCGCTGCGCCGCGGCCTGGTGATGCTGGGATACGGCACGCTGCAGCGCTGGCTGTCCGACCAGCTGCCCCACGCCTGCACCGAGCCCAGCCTGGTGCCCGTGCGCACCGCCATCCGGCTGCGCGCCAGCCTGACCGAGCGACTGATCGAGGCCGGCATCAGCCACGACCTGCAGCGCGAGGTCTATCTGCTGGGCCTGCTCTCGCAGCTGGACCAGCTGCTGGGCGAGCCCCTGCCCACCGCGCTGCGCCGCATTCCCGTGTCCGAGCGCGTCTTCGACGCCGCAGTGACGCGCACCGGCCCCTACGCGCCGGCCCTGCTCATGGCCATTGCGCTGGAGTCCGACGATCCCGCACCGATCCGCCAGCTGCGCGAAGAACACGCCTTCGAGATCGAGGACGTGAACCGCATCCTGCTGCGCATGCTCAGCGAACTGCAGGTGCAACCCTCGCCTGCGGCCTGATCAGTCCACAGCGGCCGGGTGGGAAGCCTCAGCCGCCGCTGGCATCCGCAGATTCCGCCCATAAAAAAACCGCCTGAACATCAGGCGGTTTTTTTATGGCCGGCAGGAAGGCTGCGGATGCAGCTCCTGCCGATCTGCCCTGCTCAATGCATGGCGTGGGGCTGGCCGTCGAACATGTGCTCGAACTGTGCCAGCCAGGGCTCGGCCAGCGTGCGGATCTGGGCATCGTTGCGCAGGATACGCTGCATGATGCGGGCCTTCTCCTTGCGCTGATCGGGCGCCAGCGGCTCGTCATGCGACTTGAGCCGCAGCTGCTCGATCAGCACGGCACAGGTGCCCTCGTAGCGCGTCACCCCCTCCCAATCCTTGTTCTGTGCGGCCTGCAGCATCTTGGCGCTGCTGTCTTCTATGGCCCGGTAAAAGTCAATCAATGTCAGCTCCATTTCTAGGTCCCGGCAACGGCTGGCGCGTTGGCGATGTCGCGCCAACCATGGGCAATCGGAGCCAGCACATCCTGCGCGCTTTGCAGCAGCGCCGTGTCGTTGCGCAGATTGGCCAGCGTCAGCTGGGTGATGCTGTAGTCGTAGACGGAAATCAGGTTCTGGGCCAGCTCGCCACCTTCATCGGGATTGACAGAGGCCTTCAGGCCTTCTTCCAGAATGCGCACGGCCTTGCCGATCTGCACACCCTTCTCACCGATGTCGCCACGCTGCATGGCTCCCTTGGCCGCGTTCAGCGCTTTTTCGAGCGCGTCGAACAGCAGCTGGATCAGCTGGTGGGGCGATGCGCCGTCCACGGAGGACTGGACGCCGACCTGGGCGTAGGCACTTGCAGCACGGCGGTTGAGCGATGTGTACATGTTCGTTTCCTTGATGTCTTGTTCTTCGGCTGCAATGCCTGAAAATTTAGAGGCACCGGGCATTGGTTACAGAAAACACGACCGCCGCTCCGCATGGCTCCTATTTATTTATTCCACTGGGAAACCTGCTGGTTCATGTAGGCACTGAGCGCCGAGTAGCCGCTCATCTTCTTGTCCAGGGACGCGTACTGCTCACGCAGGCGCTTTTCCAGCGAATCGGCCTGGTCATTGATCCGGTCCTGGGACTTGCCGTTGCTCTTCTTGAGCTCCTGCAGGCTCTTGCTCTTGGTGTCGAAGGTGCCATCGAATTCCAGCGCCTTGCGCGTGAAATCCTTCATGCGCGCGGCCAGGCCCTGCGTATCAGGCTGCCCGTCCGTTCCCACTGCGGCAAACATCTTGCTCATGGACTCGGGGTCCTTCAGCGCTGCGTCCAGCTTGGTCTTGTCGCTGGCCGTCGTACCGAAGGCCAGCTTGCCGCCCTTCTGGATCTGTATGCCCATGTCGGACAGGCGCTTGAGCGTGTCCGCGCCGCCAGCAACCGTACCCGAGACCACGCTGCGCAGGCTGTTGGTCATGCCCACCGTGGTGGAGTCCCCCTGCAGCACGCCGGCCGCCTTGCTTTCGGCGTCGTACTTGGTCGAACTGGCCAACGCGTCGTTGAGCCCGTTGTAGGCATCCATGAAGGCCTGGATCTTCTTCTTCAAGGCATCGGTGTCCGAGGTCACTGTCACCGTGACAGGGGACGTCGTCACCTGGTTCACCGTGATATTGAGGCCAGGCAGGGTCTGCTTGAATTCATTGGTGGTCGATTGCACCTTGATGCCATTGACATCGATCTCGGCGTTCTGGGCGTACTGAGCCACGGAACCCGTGGTGGCCGCGCCATTGAACGCCAGGGCCGAAAGGCTGGCATCGCCACTGGCACCGACGGTGAAACCCGCATCCGCGCCCGTGCTGCGCGAGCGCAGCACCAGACGTTCGCCCTGGGCATCCTTGAGCACAGAGGCGACTACGCCGGTGCCCTTGCCGTTGATGGCCTGGACCACGTCCTCCAGCTTGGCACCCGCCGCGATATCGATCTCCATCGGCGTGCCAGGATTGCTGAACTGGGTTCCACCACTGTTCCAGTTGCCCATGGTGATGGTGAGCTTGCCAGCCCCGAACTGGGTGGCCGTCGGCATGATACCGGTCGCCACCGACTGGCTGCGCGCCAGCTGCGTCACCGAGATCACCGAAGATCCAGGCAGGGCATTGGCGTCCGTCACCGTGACGCCCACAGCCGTATTGGTCGTGGCAGCAT
The DNA here is from genome assembly GCF_016428765.1 of Delftia sp. ASV31. NCBI lineage: Bacteria > Pseudomonadati > Pseudomonadota > Betaproteobacteria > Burkholderiales > Comamonadaceae > Delftia > Delftia sp. ASV31. The sequence continues at coordinate 53,929 of NZ_JAELTK010000020.1, read as the reverse complement.
TGGTCAAGCGCCAGGTATCGGCGTCGGCCAGCGAAGTGGCCGCGTCCTGAAGCGTGGACATCAGGGACTTGATCTGCCCGAACGTGGATATCTTGGAATCCAGGACAGACGCTTTTTGCTGAAGCGGAACCAGTGACTGCCTTTGCAGGGCCACCAGTTTGGCGATCATCGTCTCGTCCAGGCCGCTGCCGCTGATGCCAGCTGAACTCAAGGTGGCCATGACCATCCCTTTCTAAGTGCAGAACACCTCCGCGCCATAGCGCAGAGCGCGTCCTTGCGAACACGCACACCAAATGCCCGAGAGCATTCCCCGGTATCTTATCGACCGGTTTTTCCGGAACCTGAGGCTTTTCTTGGCCACGCCCCGCGCAGCCAGGCTCAAAGCCCCGCGGGCTCCCTCTTACTGGATCAGCTTGAGCACCGACTGGGGCAGCTGGTTGGCCTGGGCCACCATGGCTGTGCCGGCCTGCTGCAGGATCTGCGTGCGGCTCAGGTTCGCGGTTTCGGCAGCGAAGTCGGCATCCATGATGCGCGAGCGTGCGGATGCGGTGTTCTCTGCAGCCACCTGCAGATTGGAGATCACGGCCTCGAAGCGGTTCTGTGCGGCACCGAAGGTGGCGCGCGTGTTGTTGACCAGATCCAGGGCGGTGTCGATGGCAGCCATGGACAGGCGAGCATCAGGCGCCGAGCTACCCGCGCCGAGCAGCGAGCCCAGGGCTCCACCCAGGGTAGGAGGCGTTCCGGCCGTGATGGCCAGGCCACCAGGAGATGCGCCGGTCAGATTGACCGCCGTGATGGTGATCTGGTTGTCGGCGCCAGTGTTCGCGCCCACCTGGAACACGGTGGGATTGTTGTTGTCCAGCAGCTGGCGGCCGTTGAAGCTCGTGCTGCCGACAATACGGGCGATTTCCTGTGCCAGTTGCTGGAACTCCTTGTCCAGCGAACCACGGTCCGTCGTGCCGTTGGTGTCGTTGGCGGCCTGCACGGCCAGCTCACGCATGCGCTGCAGGTTGTCGCTGAGCTTGCCCAGCGCGCCTTCGGCCGTCTGCGCCATGGAAATGCCGTCATTGGCATTGCGCATGGCCACATTCATGCCGCGTACCTGAGCGTTCATGCGCTCGGCAATGGCCAGACCCGCCGCGTCGTCCTTTGCACTGTTGACACGCAGACCCGAAGACAGGCGCTGCATGGTCGTGCTCAGCGACGACTGGGATGTGCTGAGATTGCGCTGGGCGTTAAGCGAAACAAGATTGGTGTTGATGATGGATGCCATGGGGCAGCTCCTCGTTAGGCATGAACAATGGCCAACCGTTCGACGACCCCAAGCCGCCAGAACGCCAGAAAGCACGCCAGGACTTCCAGCTCTGCCTATCTGATGCCAACGATTGTGCGGAAAAGCCCCTGCGCCAAAGCGCCGATAAAGCCCATGATCGGATGCCAATTCACCCTTCGAACACCCTCTTCGCCCACTCTTTCGGGCATAAAAAAACCCCAGGCAGATGCCTGGGGCCTGGAGAATTCCGGCCGCCTCCTGCTTGGGAAGGCAGCCGGACTCGTACTACGATCAGCGCAGCAGGGCCAGGACGCCCTGGGGCAGCTGGTTGGCCTGGGCCACCATCGCCGTGCCGGCTTGCTGCAGGATCTGCGAGCGGCTCAGGTTGGCAGTTTCCGAAGCGAAGTCGGCATCCATGATGCGGCTACGGGCCGAAGCGGTGTTCTCGGAAGCCACTTGCAGGTTCGAGACCACGGCCTCGAAGCGGTTCTGCGTGGCACCCAGCACGGCGCGCTCGGAGTTGACCGTGTCCAGGGCCGTGTCCAGGTTGCTGATCACGGTGGCCAGGGCAGTCGCGGTCAGGGCCGTGGTGGCGTCGGAGCCGATCGAAGCGCTGGTGATGTTGCCGATATCGGTGTTCGTGCCCAGATTGCTCGTGGTGACGGTGATCGAATCGTTGGCCGAAGTGTTGGCGCCCACTTGGAAGTTGATGGCGCCGGCATCGGTGCTCAGGATCTTCTTGCCGTTGAAATCAGCGCCCTTGATCACGCGGTCGATTTCCTTGCCCAGCTCGACGAATTCCTTGTTCAGCGAAACCTGGTCCTTGGCGCCGTTGGTGCCGTTACGGGCCTGCACAGCCAGTTCACGCATACGCTGCAGAGCGTCGGTCACCTTGGACAGGGCGCCTTCAGCGGTCTGCGCCATCGACACGCCGTCGTTGGCGTTGCGCACTGCCACGTTCATGCCGCGGACCTGGGCATTCATGCGTTCTGCGATGGCCAGGCCAGCGGCGTCATCCTTGGCGCTGTTGACGCGCAGGCCGGAGGACAGGCGCTGCATGGTGGTGGACAGCGAGCTTTGCGAAGTAGCCAGGTTGCGCTGGGCGTTCAGCGATTGCACGTTGGTGTTGATAGACATGGCCATGGTGACAACTCCTAGTAAAGTCAGTTACGTCGCCGCCACGGTGCCCTCGCTTATCGCAAGGCGGGCGGCGGCGGCCCAATCCGACCATCGGCCGCTTTCACATCGAATTACGCGGCTTTTGGTGGGCTCAGGACTTTTTGTCCCTCTGCTGAGTTGGTTTTCGGAGCTGCCCCGGCGAACTTTAGGGGGACTTCACAAGATTTTTTACACCGCGCGGCATGGCCCATCCGCGCGGTGCCTGATTCGCTGTTACAAAACGGGCGCCACGGGAGCGGCCAGACCCAGATCCTCATAGGAGACACGCAGATCCACAGGCTCCTGTCCCTGGCACCAGCGGGCCCAGGCCTGGCGCATCCCCATCGCCACCGAGCGCGCCACGATGTCCGCCTGTTGCGGCTCCTGGTCCTGCAGGCGTTCGCGCAGCCCCTGGCGTATCTGCTGCAGCTGCGGCAAATGTGCCTGCCAGAACGCAGCCTGGTCCAGCAATTGCGCCAGGTCCCGTGCTGCAAAGCCCTGGTCCAGGCCCACACGAGCCATCACTTCGGCCGACTGCCGCCCCGCCAGCAGTTCCCCCATCAGCGTCAGCGTGGGCACGCCCATCCACAGGGCGTGGTTGGTGACCACTCCGCCCGTAAAAGGCAAGGTATCCAGGCAGATGTCTATGTCATGGTGGGCCTGCAGATAGTGCTCAAATCCCATCTGCTCCACAAAATCGACGCGCTGCGCGGCCACGCCCTCCTCGGCCAGCCATTCGCGCAGGTGCTGCGGAGGACCGGAACGGGGGCAGGCCGCGATCTTCAGCCGCGCTGTGGGCAGAGCGCGCAGCACCTCACCCCAGACAGAAACCACCTTGCGGTTGATCTTGGACAAACGGTTGAAGGAGCCAAACGTCAAATGCCCGTTGCGCAGCGCCGGCAGTGGCGCCACGGCCTCCTGGTGGATGCCTCCGTCGAAGACATAGGCCAGCGGAACACGCATCAGCCGCTCCGTCAGCTGGGTCTTGAGCAGTTCATCTTCCATGATCAGGTCGCTGAGCACGATGTAGTCCATGGTTTCCAGCCCAGTGCTGCCGGGGTTGCCTATCCAGGTCACTTGCAGCGGCGCGGGCCGGACTGCGAATACATCCAGCCTGTGCCCTCGCGTATGGCCGCTGAGGTCAAACAGGATGTCAATACCGTCGGCCTGCACCAGATTGACCATCGACTGCACATTCATATCCCGGATACCGCGCCATAGCTGGAACAGTCCCTGGAATTCCTTGGTAACCCCGTCGTGGATCTCGTTGTTGCAATAGGCAACGCACACCAAATCATCACGCCGCGACAGCTCCCGCATTACCGGCAGAAAGAACTTGGCCGCCGCGTGGCTGCGCAGATCGCCCGATACAAAGCCCACGCGCAATGTCTTGCCTGGCTCACGGGCGTTTTCATGCCGCCCCGCCATGCGCTGCCGCATGAGCGCGCCATATTCCCGATTGGCACGCCCCACCGAGTCTGCACTGGCATCAGGCGAATGGAGCATGGCGAACAGCCTTGCGCTGTAGGCAGGCTTGTAGTCCGGGTGCAGCCTCACCAGATCGTCGAGTTGCTGCCTATGGCGCAGGGCATCACCGCAGCGGTCCCAGTAAGCCGCGCGCTGAAACATCAGCTCGCGGTCACCGGGAAGGCGTTCCAACGCCTCGCACAGGGCCTGATCTAGCCGGGGCAGGTCATGTCTTTCCAGCAGCACCTGGCAGCGAAGCATGTGGGCACGGGCACTGCCGGGCTCGATTCGCAGTGCCTGCTCAAGCAGTTCCAGCGCCTGTGCCCATTTCTTCTGGGCAAACAAAGTGAAGGCGGTCTCGCAGTGGAGCACCACATTGTCGGGGCGCAGTTGCAGTGCTTTGCTCAGGCAGGTTTCGGCTTCTTCCAGCCGACCGCCCGCACACAGCAGCAGCGCAAGCTGCAACAGCAGCTCCAGGCTCTCAGGCTTGATCTGAAGGGCCATGCGATACGCGGTTTCGGCCTGCAATGCCCAACCCGCCTGTCCCAGCACACGGGCACTGGCCAAGCACAGGCGCAGGTCCTCGGGCCGCTGCTGCATGAGCAGCACCAGGAACTGTGCGCACTCCTGCAGCCTGCCGGTGTTCTGCAATGCGCCAGTCAGCCGGGACAAGGTGTCCACATCCTCGGGATCGAGCAGCAGTGCGTTCACATAGCAAGGCAGGCTGTCTTCGATGCGGTCCTGGGCGCACAAGGCATCCCCCAGATGTGCGAAGGCCTGGGTCCAATGCGGCCGCAGCGCCAGCGCCGCACGCAGGGCACGCTCGGCCTCGACCACATGGCCGGCCTGCAGGCAGATGCCACCCAGGTTGAACTGGACCTCGGCATCGCGCGGCAGCAGGCTGGCCGCCTGGCGCGCTGCCTGCAGGGCGGCCTCGATGCGCCCCCCCGCGTGATCGGCCGCCGCCTTGAGTTTCCAGACCAGGCCGCTTTTGGGATATTGGCGCACCAGCGACCCCGCCAGCTGGCTGACCTCGGCATGCTCGCGTTGGGCAAACAGCTGCATCAGCAGGCGCAGCTGCGCCTCGGGCACACGGCCCCGGCCATCGCCGGCAGCAGGTGCCATCTCGGGCTCGGCCGGTCCCAGCGGCCAACGCGCGGCCTGCTCTTCCAAAAAAGCCGCGGCCTGCGCGCCCTGCACCAGAGCCACATCCTTTTCCAGTTGCTCCAGAGCGATCTCCTGCATGCCATTGGCCCGTGCCACGTCGATCAGCGAGATGGCCATGTCCAGCAGGCCCTCGCGGATCAGCATGTGGATGTACAGGCGCCAATAGCTGAAGTCTGCAGGCCGCACACCGATGGCCGCCTCCAGATACGGAAGCGCCTCGGCACTGCGCAGTTGGTGCAGCCCCAGCAGCAGCCCCATGCCATGCAGGGCCTCGGCATGGCCGGGAGCCTGTTCGAGAACCTGGGCATAGGCCTCCTGTGCCTGCTCGAAATTCCACTGGTCGTGCAACTGGCGGGCATGCTGCAAAAGCTCGGTTGTATTCATTTTGGTCATCAAGGTTGCGGGCAGGCGCCCCACCACAGGCCCGGCACTCAGGCCGACACCCGCACAAATACCGCCATCGTGCAGGCAAGCCCGCAAACACGGCCCCTGGATAAGCGGGCGCAAACCGCATTTCTTCCACCTTTGCCAGACGGACCGGTCACCAGTTGCTGCAAAACAGGAAGCACGCCACGTGGCTGTATGCCATCATCCCCGGCTTCGCAAGGACACAATCGCCTCTCGCAGCATCGGAACAGGCCCCGCTTTTACCTACAGTTCCAACCTTCCGGCGCAGGAGGGGTCTGCGAAAATTCATCGAAGCGTTTGCCCTCATAGGCAGGTGCGCAGCTCTTTTTCAGGAACATATCCCATGCCCTCCATCGACCAATTCATCGAAAGCTTTCTGACCGCCGTGGACTTCCAGGAAGCCGTAGCAGTCACCCCTGACACCGAACTCAGGAGCCTGCCCGAGTGGGACTCGCTGGCCGCGCTGGGCGTGATCGTCATGTTCGACGTCGACTACGGCAAGACCATCACGGGCGACGATCTCAAGAACTGCTCGACCATCACCGATCTCTACAAGCTGCTGGGATAAACACCATGGCGCTGTCCACTCTGCACAACGTCCGCTTTGCGGGCATGGCCAGCTGCATACCCCGGCGCGAGATCTCCAATCTGGAGGATTGCCCGCCCTCACAGCGCTCCGAACGCGAACGGCTGGTACGCAACATCGGCATCCAAACCCGGCGCATCTGCCCGGAGTGGCAGTGTTTCTCGGACCTGGCCTTCGTGGCCGCGGAAAAGCTGCTCGATGAACTGCAGTGGCAGCGCGACGAAATCGACGTCCTGATCGTCGTCACGCAATCGCCCGACTATCTGATCCCCGCCACGGCCATCATCCTGCAGGACCGGCTGGGACTGGCGCACGGCACGATCGCCTTCGACGTGAACCTGGGTTGTTCTGGCTACCCGTTCGGGCTGCACATGCTGGGCAGCATGATCTCGGCAGGAGGCCTTAAAAAAGGCCTGGTGCTGGTGGGAGACAAATCCGCGACCATCATGGATCCCCTGTTCTCGGACGCCGGCACGGCCACGGCGCTGGAGTTCGACGCCAGTGCGCCTCCCATGTATTTCGACCTCAACAGCGATGGCAGCGGCTACAAGGCCATCATGCTGCCCGCTGGCGGCCACCGCGAGCCCTACGGAATCGAACACGTGATTCCCAAGCGCGATGAGCATGGCTTCCTGCGCCTGCCCGCCGACCTGGTGCTTGACGGGCCGGCGGTGCTGAGCTTCTCTACCCAGCGTGTGCCGCCTGCCGTAGAACGCCTGCTGGAGTACTCACAGGTGGACAAGGAGCAGATCGACCACTTCATATTCCACCAGGCCAACCGGCTGATCAACGAGACCATTCGCAAGAAGCTGCGCCTACCCGCGGAGAAGGTTCCAAGCACCCTGCATGACCTGGGAAACACCAGCGGCGCCTCGCTGCCTGTCACCCTCACCGCACGGCTGCACGAACAGCTGGATGGCGCCAAGGCGCGGCTGCTGCTGAGTGGCTTCGGCGTGGGCCTGTCCTGGGGAACCGCCATCGTGGACGTGAACAAGGCACGCTTTCCTGCAATGACCGAAGCATGACTGCCAACGATCCCTTCTCCCTGGCAGGCAAGCGCATCCTCGTGACGGGTGCATCGTCGGGCATTGGCCACCAAACAGCGATCTCCTGCGCCAGCCAGGGCGCCACGCTGATCATCACGGGCCGCAATGCAGAGCGCCTTGCCCACACGGCAGGCCTGCTCGCAGGCGATGGCCATGTCAGCGTGGTCGCCGATCTCACCCAGGCACAGGACATCAGTGCGCTTGCGGCCCAGGCAGGCTCGATCGATGGCGTGGTCCACGCAGCCGGCATCTCTAAGCTGGTGCCGTTGCGCATGGTCAAGCAAGCCCATCTGGAAGAGATGTTCGCGCACAACACATACGCCCCGATCCTGCTGACCAAGGAATTGCTGGCCAAGCGTCTGATCCGGCCCCACGGCTCCATTGTGTTCATCAGCGCCGTGGCATCCCACATCGGGCCACTGGCAAGCAGCGGGTACTCGGCCAGCAAGGCAGCCCTGCTCGGCGCCATGCGTTCGTTGGGCCTGGAGGTTGCCAAACAAGGCATCCGCGCCAATTGCCTTGCACCGGGATATGTGCGTACCCCCATGCTGGACGGACTGTCCGCAGGAGGCGTGGATACCGAGGAATACGCCAAGCTCGCCCCGCTTGGCATGGGAGAGCCGCAGGACGTCGCACTCGCAGCGGTCTTCTATCTGTCCGACGCCAGCCGATGGATCACCCGGAACTACTTCACTATTGACGGCGGCCTGACGGTTCCCATGGATGTCTTTGCATGACCCAAGCTGCGCACGACCCATTTTCCCTGCAGGGCAAGACCGTGCTGGTCACCGGCGGTTCATCGGGCCTGGGCAGGCAGATTGCCATTTCCTGCGCCCGGCGCGGTGCCCGCATCATCGCCACGGGGCGTGACCGCCAGCGCCTGCAGGGCACCTTCGACCTGCTCGAAGGCAGCGGCCACCAGCAGATCGAAGCCAACCTGACCGATGCGCAGGACAGGACAGCCCTGGTCCAGGCAACGCCGCGGATCGACGGCCTGGTGCACTGCGCAGGCCGCCAGATGCTCAGCCCCATACGCCAGCTGCAGGAGTCCCTCATGACGGAGATGTATGCCATACATTTCCTGGCACCCGTCATGCTGACCCAGCAGCTTCTGATCACGAACAAGCTGGCGCCCGCAGCCTCCATCATCTTCATGCTCTCGACGTCGGCCCACATCGGCACGCGTGGCGTGGGACCCTACTCCGCGATGAAGTCGGGGCTGCTGGGCATCATCCGTTGTCTGGCTGTGGAGCAGGCCCGGCATCGCATGCGGGTCAACGGAATCTCTCCCTCGGTCGTACCAACGCCCATGTGGGGCGATGCGGGGCAGAACGAACAGCTTCAGGCGCAGGAGGCCCGTCACCCCCTGGGTCTTGGCAAGCCTGAGGATGTGGCCAATGCCGCCATTTATCTGCTGTCCGACGCCAGCCGCTGGGTCACCGGCACCAGCCTGGTCATGGACGGCGGCGTCGTTCTTTGACATGTCAGCCCCCCGTTGAAGGAGGAGCCATGCGCTCACGCATGTATCCCGGTTGCTACCTGGACGAGAACATCTTCCAACGTGAGCAACGCAAGATATTCCGCAAGGTCTGGATGTTTGCGGGGCTCAAAATGCTGGTGTCGGAGCACAACGCCTTTCTCACCCGCAAGATTGCCGGCATTCCGGTGGTCATCCAGAACTTCCACGGTGAACTGCGGGCCTTCGAGAACGTCTGCCTGCATCGCAGCGCTCCCCTGCAGACCGGGCCCGTGGGCCGGCGCCCCCTGGTCTGCGCCTACCACGCGTGGCGCTATGGGGAACAGGGCCAGGTGGAGCATATTCCTGACGGCGATACCCTTTATCGCTTCAGCAGTGAGGAACGATGCGGACTGAAGCTTCGCCAGTTTGCACTGCGCCCGGTCGGTAACCTGCTGTTCGTCAACCTGGACTCCAACCCCTTTCCACTGGAAGAACAGTTTTCCCCGGAATTCATCGCTTCACTGGAGAGCAGCTCCGAAGCCTATGACAGCGAAGTCATGGTGACCACATGGCACGGGAAGTACAACTGGAAGCTCGCCTACGAGAACCTGCGCGACGCCAACCACGCCCGATTCGTTCATCCGGGGACATTGGCCAAGACCGTGACCTTCGCCCCCCAGGTGAACGAGTCGCTGCTTGCCGAGACAGCAAAGCCGCTGCAGGACACCAGCCAGCAGGGATTACGCCAGCAATTGCGCCGCCTCAGCAAAGGCGGCATGGATGCGCACATCAGCCGCATGCAGCGATTCGGCTGGCATGACCTGGTGCAACGCTGGGGCGCAGAGGACGCCTACTACAACTGGCTGGCCTACCCCAACCTTCACATCGCCAGCGCCAACGGGGGCCACTCCTTCATTCTGGAATACCACACGCCCCTGACACCGGACACCACCAGCATGGAGGTCTATCGCTTCTCGGCCCGCAAGAAGCAGGCTTTCACGTATTCCCATGCCGTGCTTCTGGCGGAAATGCATGCCAGCAAACTGGTGCTTGCAGAGGATGTGGACATCATGGAAAAAGTCCAGGCTTCCCTGCACCCAGACGCTCCCATTGCAATGCAAGGCGCCTATGAAGGCGACAACCGCCTGGTGGAACGCTGGTACAGCCACCTGATGGAGGATGGCAATGGCCTGTAAATGGATCATTGGCGCCAGCGCCTTCCTGGACGTGGCCTGTGAGGCCTGGCGTCAGGCCTGCCCCGGACTGCAGGTGGAAAGGATCCATGTGCAGCAAGACGCCCTCTACGAGTTCGATCTGGGCGTTCTGGACGCGCTTTCACCGGAAAAGGGGACGGCCTTCATTGCCTTCGACGAGCGCTTTGGCAACTTCAAGCGCATGGAACTCATGGCAGCCGCCCAGGTACGGGGGCTGCGGCTTGACCCCTATATCAGCCCACGCGCCATGCTGGCCGCCGACGTGAGCGTGGGCATCAACACCTTCGTGGCGGATGGCGTCATCATCGGGTCCGGCAGCCGCATCGACTCCAACTGCGTCCTGCTGCCTGCCACGAATATCGGCAACGGTGTGGACGTCCAGTCATCTTGCTGGCTGGAGCCTGGCGTGATGGTGGGAGATGGCGCACGGATCTCGGCGCGGTGCACCCTGCGCAGCGGGGCCTTGATCGCACCGCGCATCCACATCGGCAGCGATTGCGAACTGGGCTGGCCCCGGCGCTATGACACGGACATCGCCGGCAAAACCGTTTTCGATCCCCGCTACGACGAACCAATCCGCACCTACGGATCGTGAAGGACAGGCCCTGCGCAGGGCGGGCCTGCCGTGTCCGGCCGCGCACCTGTTGCGTCAGTCGATTTTGCGTTGCCAGAATTCCCGTACCGACACATCAAGGGCACTGATGTCGCTGGCGCGCTGCAAGGCAAATTCCTGATCCTGCATCATCTCGTCCCAATCGCTTTGCCGAAAGCACATCTCGCTGGCCATCTTCACGTTGAACAGGGGTATGAACTTGTACGAAAACCAGTCCAGCCGGGAGTTGATCGGCAGCAGACGGTCATGTGCAAAGCGATAGGAATCCCTCAGCGTCTCGGCGGCAAATCCCAGGCTCCTTGCATAGGACTTCCACAGATAGCTTTCCATGGTGACATCGGCCAGCTTCTGGAAATGCATGCCGGCCGAATGCTCGATATCCGCCTCGGACAGGCGGTCTTCCGGCACGGACCACAGCCTCACCATATCTTCCGTGCGCGCCAGCATGGTCTTTTCGGAAAAATGGAAAGGCACGTGGCGCCAGCCTGAGCGCAGATCGATGGCTATTTTTCCCTTGTTGCGTCCACCAGCAAAAAAATGCTGGATGGCCTCATAGATGCTGGAGCCCGTCAGGAGATTGTCACTGCGGCAACGCACGGCGTACTCGATGCCTTTTTGCGCCAGATGCTCCACGCCGAGGCGGGCAGACCGCGCAATATAGTTGGTGTTGTGCCGTCCCTTGTTTTCCGGCTGTGCCACCAGAATCAGCGCATCCAGCCATGGACGGCAGCGATCGAGCAGTTCCCTGGGCTGATGGTCCCAGGTCACCATGCACTGGTAGGCCGAAGGAAAGCGCATGCGGTTCCACGCCAGCACCTGGGGCGTGAAGTCAAAGGCCAGACCCTGTACAAAAATACCGGCTTTCGGCGTGCCCTTGAGGCTTCGCGCCATGCTGAGACCGTCCATCAGGCGCTGCCGTTCCTGCAGCTCGTCCATCAGGGGCACATCTCCCACATCCAGCTCCACTGCACGCATTACCTTGAACTTCCGGAACTCCCCGTAGGTGATCTCGCTCAATCGCTCCGAAAAATCGTATGAAAACACCAGAATCAGGGTGTTCTCTGGATCCTCATTCATCAAGGCTTCGGGAGATCTGACCTCCACGCCATTGAAAAACTTGCCCTGATTTTCCTGCCAGGGGCAAACCGTATATTCAAGCTGTATGCGACTGCTGATCAGCGGATAGTATTTCTTGAAGAATTCTCCCGCACCCCAGCCCACGACACGCAGATTGGCGATGTCCAGATCCGGATATCTGAGCAGAACCCTTTCCAATGAACCAATTATTTCAGCCATGCGGTTTCACCCCATGCATTTCCAATATATCCTTCACAGAAAAAACTGTCATGCCCCATCGCCCCGCTGAACCAGATGTTCATAACGCTGGCGCCCGGCCTGCGTGGACAGCAAATAGTTCAGATAATCGAGATCCTCTTGATAATCTATATCAAACCTGCACTGCCGTGTCTGCGCGGCATAGCCGATCCTGTCTCCCAGAAAATGGGGATCGAATACATTGGGCATATTGAAGAACTCACCCGAAAATATCCGGTATGCAGGCGCGCAATCCTGCCGCCGGATCATGGATCTTCCCTGAAAATCTGAGGTCACAGGGTAAATGCATTCATTGCGCACATTGAATATTCGCGGATCTTCTGGCGTCACCACGCAAACCGAACTGTAATTTCCTGACATGAATTTCCCGTATGCATCCACAAATGCCGCCTGTTCGCGCAAGGGATGCGTAGGCCTCAGCCAGAGCATGCTGCGAGGCAGTTCGATATCTCTCGACTTCGCCTGCACTGACAGATCCAGCAGGATGTCTTCCTCCATGGACAGGTCTGCGGATGCGCTTTCAGAGCGCAGAAACGGAACATAGGCCCCGTATTTTTCGCCAATTTCGGCGTACTCCTGGCTGTCCGTGGAGAGAACGACCTTGCTGACAAAGGGCAGGCTCTTTGCAAAGAGTATGGAATGCGCGAGCAAAGGCAGACCATTGAGTTGTGCGATATTCTTTCCAGGAAAGCCCTTGGAACCACTTCTGGCAGGCACCACGGCCCATAATTCATGGGTGCTGTTCAATTTCGATCTCCTAAAAACGCGATCAGGCAGTATTCTTTGTGAAATATTTATGGTGCTCACTCTGGTTGATTTTCTTCACACCAGAGCCCAGAATCATCTCGGCTTCCCGGATATGATCCACGTAATCCTTGAATGCGGGCGTGGACAGATCGACCGCCACAGCATCAAAATGCGCCCACTCCGTGTTCCCCATCTTGACGTGCTTCTCCACCATCCTGGCGCCGGCCGCTACCGCGAGGGCTGAGGCCTTCCATCCCATGTCATGGCTGGAGTAGCCGGGGATGATTCTGGGGTCAGCTCGTGCCATTTCACGGTACCGGTGCACCACGGCCACATTGCAATCTTCCAGTGGCGTGGGATATGCCGAATTGCATTGCAGCAGGTACAGCCGCTCGCAACTCTTGAATGTTTCCAGCACAAACTGCTCATAATCTGCACCGGTCATGCCCGTGGAAAGAACCACCGCGCCACGGTAGTTTTTCGCCACATATTTCAGGTAATCATGGTGCTCTGAAATCGTGGATGGCAGCTTCACCATGGGCATTTCCGAATCCATCTCCAGCATGAAGTGGAAGGATTTCTCATCCAGCACGGAAGCAAACCATCCCATGTCGAGGCTGCGGCAGAGCTGGTCCAGATAGCAAAAATCCTCCCTGCCCAACTCGATCTGATGGCGGTAGTCCGCAAAGGTCTTGCCAAAGGGAGAGACATAAGGGGATGACAGCTGCTCACGGGTATAAAAACTCTGCACATCCCTTTTTTGCACCTTGACCAGGTCGGCGCCCGCCGCCTTGCTGGCCCGCACCATGCGCTCCAGCCGGCCGCGGTCCCCGAAGTGATTGGTGGTCAGCTCCGCCACGATCGCCACTTCGTAGCCATTGCGCCCAGAATTCGCCTTTCCCAGGCTCTGGTTGAGATCCTGCGGGGTCAGCGCACTGAAAGGCCGGCTTCCCACATGCAACATGCGCACATTGGAATCCCTCAGGAAATACAGCGCATTGATGAAATAGAACTCCTGAACAGAGATACGCATGGATTTCTGCTCTTCGCCCTGAGGAGAATAATCATGCGCAATTGATTTGCTGTATCCAGCCGAGGCGTCGAAATCAAAACCGACAAAGTAGACATTCTGCCGACGCCGCCGGATACCCGCCACTTCACGGGCGATCTTCAACGCGGTCAGCAGCAATATATCCTCGATCACCACGGGAACACTCATGAACCGCTGCATGAGGAGTTCCGAAGATTCCTGCGTCAACGGCACATGCGGAACACGGATGACCTTTCGCCCCGCCGGTGCAAACCCCGGCAATGAAGTCACATAGGCATGCGAACGGCATCCCTGGGCCACGATGGCATCCCCCGCCCATTCTTCCCTGAATACCGTGATATCTGCCGGGCATATCTGCTCCGCATCATTCACGGCAATGATCAGCGATTTTTTGAGCAGCCCGGTATCCACCAGATCGGCCGAGGAGCCTTTTCCCAGAATGAAGATATTGTCATCGCTGTATGTCGATACGATATTTTCTATCTGGCTGGAGAAATTTCCCATCGAATACCTCATCGTCTACGAACACTGTGCAACCATTTTCCAAGGCCAGCATGAGCCCGGGCATCAAATCCCAGGCACAGGCGCCTTTCGGATTGATAAATCTCTTGAACGACCCCGTGATGACGCTGTGAAGGTTGTATACCGCGCATCCGGTCACTCTGTACTCGCCAGCCTCCCGGATGCCCTGGAGAATGGATTCGTCGAATGACGAGGAAAACCCCGTGATCCGTGACTGGCGCGCAATCACCTTGTCGCCCGTGATCAGGCGCTCACCCAGCTCTGGCAGCATCAGCGCGCTGCCCAGGTGCTGCCCGCCTGCCCAGACGCTCAGGCAGGAGCCCCATTCCTTGAGGCCGGAGCAAAAATTCTCGGTCCCATCGATGGGGTCCATCAACACCACGTAGCCGCCCATGTCCACGGCGCGGTGGTCATGCGATTCCTCGCCGACAAAAACCACCCCGTCCAGCCGCTGCCGAAGCCAGTCTCCGACCAATCGTTCAATGAAGAAGTCGGCCTCGGTCACCGGGCTGCCATCTTCCTTGTACCGGATGCTGTAGCGCCTCTCGAAGATGGCCGGCAGGGCCGCCTGGATCACATCGCAAGCGTCTTCGAGCAAGGCTCGCATATTCATACGCATCTTTCCCTCGTGGGAGTTCAGTGCCGTGCCCACAGGACAGGATTGCGCCACGGCTTCAGACGGCGCCATAGATCCTGACCGGCGAAGGAAACAGCGGATCGATGAAACTGCCATCGGGCAGAGATTGGGTGTACGCGCCGGCAATGCCGATGACACAGTGGCGACCTATCTGCAGCCCCGCAGCGATGTGCACATCGCTCGCGACCACGCTGTGCGGGCCCAGCGCGGTACCTCGGCCGATGCTGGCACCCGGGCCGACCCATGCGTTGGAGCCCAGCCGGGCGCCTGCCTCGATGCGCGCGGCATCGCCGATGACGGTGTTGTTGCCAATCTGCACGCCATGGGCGATGACGGCGCGCGCCCCGATCCAGCAGTTTTCCCCGATGCGCACGCCATCGGCCACCGTTGCCGAAGGATGGCGCAGACTCAGCGCGCGAAAGCCCCTGAGGCGAAGCCTTGCGTAGACATCCAGGCGCTCATGGTTCAGGGCCTGCTCGTCGATGGCGGTGAAGATGCGCAGCCCCTCAGGATCCTGTCCCTCCAGCAGTGCCATGGCCTGGTCAGCGACCGCTCCCTCTGGCGACAAAGGCATCAATCGCAGCGTGCCGCCCGCCGCCAGTGCCGGCGCACAGGCGGCAATGTCATCGAACAAGGCGCCGTGGCCCATAAGGGCCATTGCGAAAGGTGGTGCCTGCGTCATTGCGAGCGCCCCATGAGTTGGCGGTAGGCCATGGCCACTCGGTGCAGTTGCACTTCGTAGGCGCCATGCCGGGCCACCGGACCTGCTGCATGCAGCCCGCGCTGCAGTGTCTCCAGGATCACCCTGTCTTCGTCCAGAACACGCTTTTCGATCTTCATGTGCTCCCAGAGAATGGCCGGCATCGCCGCCATACGCTGGTGCGGCCGCGCGGTGGCAAGAGTGAAGCGCACATCCGTGCGCGCTGGCGCCACGGGGTCGAACTGCTGGATCAGAAAGAAGTAGCCCCCGACCGAGATGAAATTGGTGTTGGGGTAGAGAAAGTAGTTGTAGTAGACATCCTTGTCCCCAAAGCGGTCCACCGATCCATGCCAAGCGCTGCGAGGCAGCTTCAGTGGGGTCTCTCGCAGGAAACTCAGTTCCTGCAGATCGAACTCCTGCGACGGGTCAGCCTCGAGCGCGACACTGAGTTCGTGCAACGCGCCTTTTTCCATCAGCGGCCGGAAGGACTGCGGATGGACGAAGGGCACGTGGTTGTAGTCCAGGACATTTTCAAAGTTGAGCTTCCAGTTGTAGGCCGCCGGCATCGCGCAATGGATGGCCTGCCCGCACAGATGCCCGCTGCTGTCGGCAAGGGATTGCAGCAGTGCTGGTCCGAACTGCTGCTCTATCGGCAGCGGATCCGCATCGAGGTTGACGAACAACAGATTGCCGATGCAACGGACAGCGAACTCATCGAGACACAGCTGTTCACGCCGTGCATCGCCGTAATGGTAGAGGCGGTGCTCACCCGGCAGGCCATGAACGTGGCCCGTGTTGTCGTAACTCCAGCCGTGGTAGCGGCAGACCAGGCGGCGGCAGCCATATTCCTCCATCTGCAAAGGAGCTTGCCGGTGGGCGCACTGGTTGCGAAAGGCCTTGATGGCGCCATCAAAGTTCTGGACGACAACGGGTACGCCACCTATCTGGCGGGTCAGAAAACTGTCCGGCTTGTCCAGCAGCGTGCGCAGCCCGGCAAAGATCCAGAGCTTGCGGAAGATGCGCGATTGCTCCTGCGCAAAGACGCCGTCATCGATGTAGTCAAGCTGTGAAAGTCCTGGATACATGGATGGCTAGCGGAACGAGAAGGGTTTGGCGGGATTCCCGAAGACCGTGATGCCGGGTGGCACGTCGCGGATGACGACACTGCCAGCTCCGATGACCGCACCGTCCCCCACCTTGATGCCCGGCAGGATGGTCGCATGGGGATGGATGGTGACGTTCTCACCGATCTGCGCGCCCCCGCCAATGAACACAAAGCTGGCAATCGTGGTGTACGAGCCCACCTGCACGTCATAGCCGATGATGGTATTGGCCAGCACAACGACAAAGTCACACACCCGGGTATCGGGTCCGATCGAGACATGGTGCTCGAACAGACAGCCTATCCCCATTTCCACGCGGTCTGCGGCGTACAGCCAAGGTTTGAGGTTCATGAAATACGCGCCCTGCGCCAGCAGGGGCTGCGCATACTTTCGGCGCGCCCCCGGGTCACCGAGAGCGCACACGATGATCTGGGATGGCTCGTAGCGGAATGTCATCGGATCACCCAGGATCGGCAGCTCCGGCACCTGCTTGAGGCCCTGGCGCCCATCCAGGAACCCCTTGATGACCCACTCCTTGCCATATGCGGGATCCGCTCGCGCGACCGATGCCATGTTGCGGCCGAAACCACCGGCATTGATGATGTAGACGTCTCTCATAACGAAGCTTTGCCTGCAAGTAAATGAATGACCCAGGGCGCGCCGCCTTTGCAGACGGCCCGGCCGGGTTCAGTGCGCACCGGCCACCCACTGCCTGACGCTCTCCCGCACACGCTGCGTCTGCGCAGCGGACATGCCGAGAAAAAATGGCAGGCCCAGCAGGGTGCGCGACAGCTCCTCGGCATGCGGGGTGTGCAAAAGCCTGCATTCGCGCCGCAGCACCGGCATGTCCTGCAGCAGTGGCTGGTACCAGCGCCGTGTCGTGATGCCCGCTTGCCTGCACTGCTGCTCCAGCGCGATGCGTGCCTGTTCATCCGGCAGCTGCATGCAAATCACGGTCGGGGCCATCATTTCGCCTCCTGGACCGGGCTTCTGCCAGACCAGGCGATTGTCTGCCAGCCGCGACAGCTCCTGCACCATGTCTGCATGCAACGCCTTTCGCTGCCGCGCATGCTGCTCCCAAACGTCAAGCGAGGCCAGGCCAATGGCTGCGTGGTATTCGCTCATCTTGGCATTGGTGCCGACACTGGCCAGCGCGCCCACCGGCAGGCCCGCCGAGGCATCCAGATTGATACCGAAATTGGACAGCTGGCGCACTTTGCTGGCCAGGCCAGGACGGGTGGAAACGACCAGTCCGCCCTCTCCGGCTGGCAGACTCTTTGTCGCATGCAGGCTGAAAACCAGGGTGCCCTGAGCCCCATGAAGCCATTGGCTGCCGTAGGCTGCGGCGGCATCGACAACGACGGGAATGCCCATGTCTGCCTCGAATCGTGCCCATGCCGTCATGTCGTGCGGCATCCCGAATGTCGTCACCGGCATCACGGCATCGATGCGCATTTCCCGGCAAGCCTTGTGTGCGATCTCCGGAGTCAGCAGCCAGCTGTGCGGATCCACATCGGCCAGCACGGGCACGTGGCCTGCGCGCACCACTGCAGTGGCCGTGGCCACAAACGTGAAGGCGGGCAGCAGGACATGCGATCCCGCTGCAAGCTCCAGCGCCTGCAGCACAAGTTCGAGCCCCTGCGTTGCATTGGCAACGGTGGTAATGCCCTCGGCGGGCAAGGCAAACTGGCTTGCGAACCCGGACTCCAGCTCCCGCACCAGTGGGCCGAAGTTTGAATAGTGGCGCGTCGCATGCATGCGCTCCAGCCACGGCATCAGTAGCTGGGGAGCGGGCATGTCAGGCACCAGCAAAGGCACCCAATCCATTTCAGGGGAGCAGGTCATGCTGCGGCTTCCACCTGAGCCAGACGCTGATCCAGGTCGTCAAGCAAGTTCAATGTCTGCTGATCGCTCTGAAGCCAGTTGAGCCACATGAAACGATAGGCCTTCTCCAGATCGGCGGTACGTTCGGAATAGTTCATCAGGATGCTGGCCTCAAGCTTGCTGCGGCTGATCTGCCGGTGGTGCACAAGGCGGTCCGGATCGTCCATGAAGCGCAGCGCGGCCTGCACATAGCCGTCAACATCCTTGGTGATTTCACCGCCGAATCTTATGCCCCGCAAGGCGCTGGCCGTGGATGCCTCCACGCCGCGGACTGCGTCCAGCGTCACGATCGGCAACCCCATCCACACCGCATGCAAGGTCGTGGTGCCTCCTGAAACCGGTGAGGTGTCGAGCGCCACATCGGCGATATGCCCCAGTTCCATGAAGCCCTCCAGCGGCTGCTGGTGCAGCACGGACACGCGGTCCAGCGGCATGCCTGCTGCCTCCACGCGTGGCTGCATGTGGGCCTGGGCGGCGTCTGGGTCCTGTTCCTTGACCATGATGATCAGGCGCGCGTCCTGGCGCTCGTGCAGGATACGTGCCCAGACGGCCAGCATCTCGTCGGTGAGCTTGGCCGAGTTGTTGAGCGAGATGAGCGTGGGATAGCCATTGCGCAGCAGGGGCGGCTCCTCGCACAGCGGCGAATACTCGGGTGGAGAGTAGCTGGCCATGCAGCGCAGCTGGAAGAGCTTTTCCGAATAGTGGGGAGCATGGCTGGGCGGAGCAATGGCGCCATCCACCAACCGGTAATCCATGGCCTTCATCCCCAGCGTATGCATATAGCCCAGCCAGGTCACCTGCACGGGTGCGGCGCGGCGGGCGAAGACTTCCAGGCGGTGGCCCAGGGTGAAGCCGGACAGGTCCACCAGCACATCGATGCCGTCGGCGCGGATCTGTTCGTAGAGCTGGTCGTCGGTCTGCTCGACCGCATCGTGCCAGTGCGGTACCAGGGCGCGCAGCTTCTCGGTCATCTTGTCGGGGCGGCCGCTGGAGTAGACGTGGATCTCGACGTTGTCCGGGTTGTGGTGTTCCAGCACGGGCCGCATGAAGAAGGCCACCGAGTGCTGGCGGAAGTCGGCCGTGACATAGCCGACCTTGAGCTTTTTGCGCGGGTTGCGATCGCGCGGCGGAAAGGGCTTGGCGTTGCGGGTCAGCGGGTCGGCGAAGCGCCGGCCCCAGTCGCGCGCCACTTCCAGGGACTTGAGCGGATCGCTGCTGGTGTGCGAGTGGATGTAGGCCCGCGTCATCCAGTGCGTGTTCTCGTTCTTGGCGTGGCGGCAGGCGTCGTCGATCAGGTCGCAGGCCTCCTGCCTGCGGCCCGTGCTGAACAGGGCCAGCGCCAGCAGGCGCTGGGCGTTGGGCATGCGGGGCTCTATCTCCAGGGCCATCTGCAACGCTTCCATGGCCTGTGGCCAGATGCTCATGCGCACGTAGACAAAGCCGATGTGCAGCCAGACCTTGGAGTTGCGCGGGTCCCGGGCCACCAGTTGCGCCAGGTCCGACAGTGCCTCCAGGAACTGCGCGCGATCGACCATGGCGCGGATGCGGGTCAGCTCGCTGTCGATGCTGGGCGGCTGCGCAGCGGCAGCAAAGGCGTTGGCAAGAGGTGAAGATGGCATGGCGATGCAGCAGAGGAAGGATCAAGCCGGCCCGCGGTCGGCACACGGTCGGCCCGCGGTCCGCACGCTTGTGCGCGCGGTGACACAAAGAATAAAACTGTGCCGACTATCCTCGCATGCGCGCCGCGCGATCCGCTATTAAGCGCCCGCCTTGCAAGACTCAAACAGGCACCGATTTGCCGGCCTTTTTGGGCTTTTGGCGCGCAGCGGCGCGTTTACACCTGCATCTCAGGGCTCTCAAGTATTGATGCCTGCGGTCGATAGCTTGACAAGCCATGGGTTCGTCGATGGCCGCCACCCCGCCACGGCCCAGTGTCAAAACAAGCGCGCATTTCCAAGCCAGTTCCGACTTTTCCATCGGGACACCTCTGACAGAATCCACTCCCATGCTTGTCATCATCGGATACATCGTCGCCTTCGGTTGCATCTTCGGCACCTATGTGCTGCACGGGGGCAACGTCCAGGTCATTCTCAAGGCCCTGCCCTTCGAGATGGTGACCATCGGCGGCGGCGCCATCGGCGCCTTCATCGTGTGCAACCAGCCCAAGGTGCTCAAGGCCACGGCCAAGGCCATCCCTGGCGTGATGAAGAGTTCGCGCTACACCAAGGCCCGCTTCATGGAGCTGATGGCGCTGCTGTACGAGATTCTGCAAAAGGCCCGCAAGGAGGGCCTGATGTCCATCGAAAGCGATGTGGAGGCACCCAACGAGTCGCCCATCTTCACCAAGTATCCCGAGCTGCTGGCCGACCACCATGTGGTGGAGTTCCTGACCGACTACCTGCGCATGATGGTGTCGGGCAACCTCAACTCCCACGAGATCGAGTCGCTGATGGACAGCGAGATCGAGGCGCATCACGCCGAAGCGCATGCCCCGGTCAACGCGTTGACCCGCCTGGCCGGCGCCCTGCCCGCCTTCGGGATCATTGCCGCCGTGCTGGGCGTGGTGAACACCATGGGCTCGGTGGGCCAGCCGCCTTCCGTGCTGGGCGGCATGATCGCCTCGGCCCTGGTCGGTACCTTCCTGGGCATTTTGCTGGCCTATGCGCTGGTGGAGCCCATGGCCGGCCTGGTGGAGCAACGCGCCCAGGATGCTGCCAAGGAACTGGAGTGCATCAAGACCACCTTGCTGGCCAGCATGCAGGGCTACAACCCCGCCACGGCCATCGAGTTCGGCCGCAAGGTGCTGTTCTCCACCGAACGTCCCGGGTTCCTTGAGCTGGAAACCCACGTCAAGGGCAAGAAGTAATCCTGCGTCCAGCAGCGTCAAGCCATGGCAGAGAAAAAGTTACAGCCGATCATCATCAAGCGCGTCAAGAAGACGGCGCATGCACCCCACGGCGGTGCCTGGAAGATCGCCTATGCCGACTTCGTGACCGCGATGATGGCCTTCTTCCTGCTGATGTGGCTGCTGGGCTCCACGGCCAAGGGCGAGCTGCAGGGCATTGCTGCGTATTTTTCCTCGCCGCTGAAGGTGGCGATGGCCGGCGGCGACGGTGCAGGCAACAGCTCCAGCGTGATTCCCGGCGGCGGCAACGACCTGGCCAAGGTGCACGGCCAGGTGCGGCGTTCGGAGGCTGCAGACAGCTCCAACCGGCGCACCAGCGTCGATGCAGGCCGCGCTGACCAGGCCCAGGTGGATTCCAACCGCATCAAGGCGCTCAAGGCCAAGGTGGACGCGATGATCACCAGCAATGCGCGCCTCAACGAATTCCGCTCGCAGATCCGCACCGACGTGACGCCCGACGGCCTGCAGATCCAGATCGTGGACGAGCAAAACCGCCCCATGTTCGACAGCGGCAGCGCCATGGTCAAACCCTACATGCGCGACATCCTGCGCGAAGTGGGCGCGGCCCTGGCGGGCGCGGAAAACCGCATCAGCCTGTCCGGCCATACCGATGCCACCCCTTACGGCAATGCCGACCGCGGCTACAGCAACTGGGAGCTGTCCTCCGACCGTGCCAACGCCTCGCGCCGCGAGCTGGTGGCGGCCGGCATGCCGCTGAACCAGCTGGCCCGCATCACCGGCCTGGCCAGCAGCGACCTGCTGCTGCCCGATGATCCGCGTGCCCCGCAGAACCGGCGCATCACCATCACCGTGCTCACGCAGGAGGCTGAAAAGCGCCTGCTGGGCCACCGCGGCCCTGTGACACGCAACGCCTTGCCGCCATCATTGGCCGGCGGCAATGGCGGCACGGCGAATGCGGCCACCACCGAATCCGCAACCGGCGAGACCGCTGCGCAGCCCGCCGCCACCTCGCCTGCAGCTGCCCCGTCCGCGCCCGCGTCACCTGATCGTGTAACAAATTAAGGTTTGCGCCCGATGCTGCCGAAAAGCAGGAAAATTCCCACATTGCGCCAAGAAGGTTTCATATTGTTACCATCGCGGCGGATTCTTACCAGTACCGAGCACCTACCGACCGAAAGGGCCTCACGTGGCTAATGCCCTGCGTTTTTTGATCGTTGACGACTTCTCCACCATGCGGCGCATCGTGCGCAATCTGCTCAAGGAGAGCGGCTTTCCCGAAGCCGATGAAGCCGAAGACGGCGTCGTGGCACTGCACAAGCTGCGCAACAGCAAGTTTGATTTCGTGGTGACGGACATCAACATGCCCAACATGAACGGCTTCCAGCTGCTCACCGAAATCAAGCAGGACGACAAACTCAAGCACCTTCCCGTGCTGATGGTGACGGCCGAGGCACGCAAGGAGGACATCGTGGCAGCGGCCCAGGGCGGCGCGGCAGGCTACATCGTCAAGCCCTTCACCAAGGCCACGCTGGAAGAGAAAGTCAACCTGATCCTCAAAAAGCTGGGCCTGTAGGGCACGCGCCATGAGCAACCCGGATGTCCCCGACAGCGTCCACTACAAGGTGGGCGTTCTCACGCGCCAGCTGCATGACTCGCTCAACGAGCTGGGCTATGCGGACCGATTGCGCGGCAGCATGGGAGAGCTGCCGGACGCGCAAAGCCGCCTTTCCTACATTGCGCGGCTGACCGGAGAAGCCGCCGAGAAGGTTCTGAACCGCGTCGAATTGGCCAAGGTCCAGCAGGACAGGCTGGCCGAGCGTGTACGCGCCATGCGGGCACAGATGGTCGAGGACCCCGTGGCGGCCGTGGCCAAGGGCCGGGTGATGAACTTCCTGGAGGAAGTCGAGCAGGGCACGCAGCAGGCCGACGAGCACCTCACCGAGATCATGATGTCCCAGGACTTCCACGATCTCACGGGCCAGGTCATCGCCCGCGTGGTCTCGCTGGCCGCCGATCTGGAGGACCAGCTGGTGCAGCTGCTCATCCAGACCTCGCCCAACCCGCAGCAGACGGCGCTGGAGCCCCTGGAAAAGCCCAAGGAGCACCTCGCCGGCCCCGTGGTCGATCCCGAGAAGACGCCCGATGTGGTGACTTCGCAGTCCCAGGTGGACGATCTCCTGGCCAGCCTGGGATTCTGATCACCCCGGGGAGGCGCCCGGCGCCTCCCCTCTCATTGCAGGGCAGCCTCTTTCGCTTGGGCGCAAGGGGCTGACTGCCATCTTCGCGGCGCCCTTGCACCATGCGGCTGCCGCTCCTCCCCTTGTGCAGACAGCACATAAGCGCCGCTTGAGCCCCGCTTATCGGGGCTTCGCCTGCCTGGCTTGTTCCGACAATGACGCAAATCCTTCCGTCATTGCGCCATGGACTCCAGCCAAGACAAAAGCCTTCCCGCCACCGAACGCAAACTGCAGAAAACGCGTTCTGACGGCCAGGGTGCGCGCTCTCGGGACCTGTCGCACCTGGCCATCCTGGGCACGGGCGCGCTGATGATGCTGATGGGCGCCGAGCCCCTGATCCAGCACCTGCGCATGGCACTGGCCCAGCAGCTGGCCTTCGATGCGCACACGGCCAAGACGCCGGCCCTGATGATGGAGCGCATGCTGTCCATGGGCAGCCTGGGCCTGAAGATTTCCCTGGTCGTTGCCGCCGTGACCACGGGTGCGGCCCTGGTGTCGGGCATGCTGGCCGGCGGCTGGATCCTGAGCCTCAAGCCCATCCAACCGCAGTTCAACCGCCTCAATCCGCTGTCGGGCCTGACCAACCTGTTTTCCAAGCAGCAGATGGTGACCGTGGTGAAGATGGTGGTGATGACGGCCATCCTCTCCTTCGTGGCCTGGAAGTTCCTGAGCGGCCATCTCGCCGAGATCGCCGCCATCTCCTCCCAGCCCTCGGCCATGGCGCTGTCCATGACGGGGCAATGGCTGGCCAGCGGCGTGGCCCTGCTGCTGCTGGTGGTGTTCCTGATGGCCGTGATCGACGTGCCGCTGCAGGCCTACCTGTTCAAGTCGCGCCTGAAGATGAGCCATGAGGAAGTCAAGCAGGAGCACAAGGAATCCGACGGCAACCCGCAGATCAAGAGCAAGATCCGCCAGAAGCAGCGCGAGATCGCCGACCGCGCCAGCGTCAACGCCGTGCCGCGCGCCGACTTCGTCGTCACCAACCCGACGCACTATGCCGTGGCCCTGCGCTACGACGAAAAGACCATGGCCGCCCCGCAGGTCATCTCCAAGGGCACGGACCTGGTGGCGCTGAAGATCCGCGAAGTCGCGGGCGCCCACAAGATCCCGGTGCTCGAATCCCCCATGCTGGCGCGCGCCCTGTACGCGCACGCCGACCTGGACCAGGCCATTCCCGCCGCGCTGTACACGGCCGTGGCCCAGGTCCTGGCCTATGTCTACCGCCTGAAGGCCGCGCTGCGCGGCGAAGGCCCCATGCCTGGCGATCTCGGCGAACCCGTCGTGCCCGCCGAACTCGATCCGCACCAGGGCCGCCGCGCGCCAGGCGCCGCCGCGACCACTGAAGGTACTGCTCCATGACGACGAATCCGCTCCAATCCCTGCAATCGATGTGGTCGAGCGAGAACGCCAAGTTCGCTCAGGGCCTGATGGCGCCGCTGCTGGTGGTGGCCATCCTGGCGCTGATGGTGCTGCCCATTCCGCCGTGGCTGCTGGACACCTTCTTCACGCTGAACATCGCCGTGGCGCTGATGGTGATGATGGTGGCGGCCTACATGATCCGGCCGCTGGACTTCGCGGCCTTCCCGTCGGTGCTGCTGCTGACCACGCTGATGCGCCTGTCGCTGAACGTGGCCTCCACCCGCGTGGTGCTGCTGGAGGGCCACACAGGCCCGGGCGCGGCCGGCGCGGTGATCGAGGCCTTCGGCCACTTCCTGATCGGCGGCAACTTCGCCGTCGGCCTGATCGTGTTCGCCATCCTGGTGGTGATCAACTTCGTGGTGATCACCAAGGGTGCCGAGCGTATCGCCGAAGTCTCGGCCCGCTTCACCCTGGACGCCATGCCCGGCAAGCAGATGGCCGTGGACGCCGACCTGAACGCCGGCCTGATCGACGAAAAGGAAGCCAAGCGCCGCCGCGCCGAGGTGCAGGAAGAGGCCAATTTCTTCGGCTCCATGGACGGTGCCAGCAAGTTCGTGCGCGGCGACGCGGTCGCCGGCATTCTGATCCTGGTGATCAACATCATCGGCGGCTTCGCCATCGGCATGATCCAGCACGGCCTGTCGGCCGGCCAGGCCGCCGACAGCTACATCCTGCTGGCCGTGGGCGATGCGCTGGTCGCGCAGATCCCCGGCCTGCTGATCTCGGTGGCCGCGGCCATGGTGATCTCGCGCGTGGGCAAGGAAACCGACATGGGCCAGCAGATCGCGCAGCAGCTGTTCATGTCGCCCAAGGTGCTGGGCATCACGGCCGGCGTGCTGGGCCTGCTGGGCGTCATTCCGGGCATGCCCCACGTCGTGTTCCTGTGCACGGGCGCGCTGCTGGGCTGGCTGGCCTGGATGCTCTCGCGCCGCCAGCAGGAACGCGCCTCCCAGCAGACCCAGGCGCCCGCACCCGTGGCCGCGCCCAGCGACGGCGAAGCCACGTGGGACGACCTGCAGCCAGTGGACCTGCTCGGCCTGGAGCTGGGCTACCGCCTGATCACCCTGGTGGACAAGGGCCGCCAGGGCGACCTGCTGACCCGCATCAAGGGCGTGCGCCGCAAGTTCGCCCAGGAAGTGGGCTTTTTGCCCCCGGCCGTGCATGTGCGCGACAACCTGGAGCTCAAGCCCAGCGCCTACCGCATCACCCTGCGCGGCGTGATGGTGGGCGAGGGCGAGGCCTTCCCCGGCATGTTCCTGGCCATCAATCCGGGCGGCATCAGCACCCCGCTGATCGGCACCCAGACCACCGACCCGGCCTTCGGCCTGCCCGCCCACTGGATCGACGAACGCCAGAAGGAAGCGGCACAAATGGCAGGCTTTACCGTGGTTGATTCGGAAACCGTGATGGCCACCCATTTGTCACACTTGATGCAAGTGCATGCCGCCAAGCTGATCAGCCGTACCGAGACGCAGCAGTTGGTGGAGCATGTGGCCAAACTGGCTCCCAAGCTGATCGAAGAAGTCATTCCGAAAATGGTGTCCATCACGACGTTCCAGAAAGTGCTCCAGCTGCTGCTGGAAGACTCGGTGCACGTGCGTGACATCCGCACCATCATCGAGACGCTGGCCGAGCACTCCTCGACCACGCAGGACCCTGTCGAGCTGGCCCGCCGCGTGCGCATTGCGCTGTCGCCGTCCATCGTCCAGCAGATCTACGGCCCGACCCGCGAGCTGAACGTCATCGCCATCGAGCCCGGACTCGAACGCCTGCTGGTGCAGGCCCTGTCCAACCCCGGCTCCCCCTCACTGGATCCCGGCGTGGCCGAGATCCTCACCCAGAAGGCGGCCGACATGGCCAACCAGCAAGAAGAGCTGGGCCTGCCTGCCTGCCTGCTGGTTCCCGATTCCATCCGCAATTCCATTGCCCGCCTGGTGCGCCGCGTGGCGCCGCGTCTGCAGGTTCTCGCCCACAGCGAGATCCCCGAAACGCACACCATCCGCATCGGCTCGATTCTTAAAGGTGCATCCGCATGAACATCAAACGCTTCTACGCCCCCACCTCCCGCGAGGCCCTGGCCAAGGCGCGCATGGCTTTCGGAGCGGGCACCCTGATCCTGTCCAACCGCAACACGCCCGATGGCGTCGAGGTCATGGCCACGGCCGAGGACACGCTGGAGCAAAGCAAGGCCGCTGCCAGCAGCACGCCGCTGCAGCAGGCCATCGAGCGCCGCTCCGCAGAGGAAACCACGGGCCTGCGCCCGCAGGTGCAGGCCAAGCTGATCCAGGCGCAGACCCAGCCGCGCACGGCACTGCCGGCCGCGCAGGCGGCTCCATCGCGTGCTTCCCAGGCAACGTCGTCGGCGATTGCGCAGGCCATCTCGCAGGCAGCCTCGCTGTCGGCAGACGGTGCCGAGCCGGCCGGCCTGCGCCAAAGCGTGCAGGAAGACACCGAACAGCTGGCCATGAGCACCCTGTCCTTCCAGGACTATGTGCGCGAACGCATGCTGCGCCGCCGCCACGAGGCCGGCGTTGACGAGCCGCTGCCCAGCTTTGCCCAGCGCCGCAGCCTGGGCGACGCCCTGCGCGAAGCACCGGCCGCCGCGCCCACGGCTGCACAGCAGCCGTTCAAGGCACAGCCTGCGCCTTCCGTGGCCCGCCACAACCCGCTGCGCACCAGCGCCGAAGCGCCGCTGCGCGAGACCCTGCGCAGCGAGCCCGCACCGACCATGGCCTCCCAGGCACTGCGCGATGAGCTGCAGTCCGTGCGCGACCTGATCGAAGAGCGCTTCAACACCCTGACCTGGCTGGGCCAGACGCGCCAGAACCCCATCCACGCCAACCTCACGCACAAGCTGATCCGCGCGGGCTACTCCCCCGTGCTGGCCCGCGCCCTGGTCGAGCACATGCCCCAGGACCTGTCCGCCGGCGACGCCGTGCGCTGGCTGATGCAGGTGCTGGAACGCAATCTGCGCACCGACGCCGACCAGGCCCCGCTGTACGAGCAAGGCGGCGTCTTCGCCCTGGTGGGCTCCACCGGCGTGGGCAAGACCACGACCACGGCCAAGCTGGCTGCCCTGTGCGCAGCCAAGTACGGCGCCGCCAGCGTCGGCCTGATCACCCTGGACACCTACCGCGTCGGCGCCCACGACCAGTTGCGCTCCTACGGCCGCATGCTGGGCGTGGTGGCCCACCTGGCCCATGACCGCGCCGCGCTGCAGGACCTGCTGGGCCTGCTGGCCAACAAGCAGCTGGTGCTGATCGACACCACGGGCGTGGCCCCGCGCGATCCGCGCAAGGACGAGATCCTCGACCTGCTGGACCTGCCCGGCATCCAGAAACTGCTGGCCGTGAACGCGGCCGGCCAGGGCGATGCGCTGGACGATGTGATGCAGGCCTTCAAGGCGCGCGGCTCCAGCCAGGCCATCCTCACCAAGGTGGACGAGGCCGTGAAGCTGGGCCCGTCGGTGGACACGCTGATCCGCCACCAGATGCAGCTGCGCGGTGTGACCAACGGCCAGCGCGTGCCCGAAGACTGGGAACGCGCCGATGCGCAGCAACTGGTGTCCGCCTCCATGCGCGCCGCCACCCGCTCGGCCTTCGACCCCAAGGCACTGGACCTGGACTTCTTCTTCACCCCGTCCAGCCCCAGCACGGAAGGCGAGATCCACCATGCTTGAAACCTTCCCCCAGCTGCACCAGGGCCTGGGCCTGCACGGCCAGCCCGGCGCCGCCGCGCCCATGGGCCTGCGTGTGCTGGCCATGCTGCGCGACACGGCCAACGACCCGCAGGGCCAGGCCGAACAATCCCTGCTGTGGCCGGTCTGTGCCAGCCTGCAGCGCCTGGGCCTGCCCGTTCTGGTGCTGGACGCCAGCCAGGGCGAGTGCCCGGATGCACCGGGACTGGCGCAGCTGCTGCAGCAAAGCGCCTGGCAGGCCCGTACCGGCTTGCACCCCGATCCCCGTCACAGCTCGGTGGCCGTGCTGCCCGCCCGCCAGGGCCTGGATCTGCTGCCCCTGCAGGCACGGCAAGCCGGCATGACGCCCATGCAATGGCTGCAGCGCCACGTGCGCGGCTACGCCATCGTCATGCTGTATGCCAATGCCGACACGCTGGCCAGCAACCTGGCCGGCCAGGCCGTGCACCCGCTGATGGTGCTGCCCGAACAAGGCACCCGCGTGCTGGGCTGCTACCGCCAGCTCAAGCAGTTGGCGGTGCATGCCGGCCTGCGCTGCCTGCTGGCGCCGCTGCTGCCCAGCGCCGATGACCTGGGCGTGACCAGCTACGATTGGCGCCGTGGACAGACCGGCGCCCGCAGCCAAGCCGAGGATGCGCAACAGCTGCAATCCCAGATCGACGCGCTGATGCGCTGCGCGCAGCGCCACCTGGGCCATGCGCCGGGACTGCTGCCCGTGCGCCTGCACCATGCACCGGACTTGCAGCGCCTGGCGCTGCAACTGCTCAACCATGCGGGCAGCGTGTTGCCACATGGCGGCCAGGATCTGGCCGCCGGCTTCGCGCCGCTGCCCGCATCCCATGCCTGGAGCCACTGACTGCCATGTACACCGCCAAAGGCCAACTCGACCGCGATGCACTGATCCGTCGGCATGTACCTCTGGTACGCCGGATCGCGCTGCACATGATCGCCAAGCTGCCTCCCAATGTGGAGCTTGATGATCTGATACAGGTCGGAATGATCGGCCTGGCCGAAGCCCTGTCCCGCTTCGAGAGCGAGCAGGGCGTGCAATTCGAGACCTTCGCCAGCCAGCGCATCCGTGGCGCCATGCTCGATGAGCTGCGCGAAGGCGACTGGATGAGCCGCAGCTCGCGCAAGAGCCAAAAGGACATCGAGCACGCGCTGCACCGCCTGGAGCAGCGCCTGGGGCGCACGCCGCTGGAATCCGAGATCGCCGACGAACTGGGCATGGACCTGGACGACTACCAGTCGCTGCTGGGCAAGGTGCGCGGCACGCAGCTGGTGTATCTGGAGGACATGTCGGGCGGCGACGAGGGCGAGGACTTCCTCGAGCGCCACGTGGCCGACAGCGGCGCCGATCCCTTTGCGCTGCTGCGCGACCACCGCCTGCGCGTGGCCCTGGTCGAAGCCATCAAGGCCCTGCCCGAGCGCGAGCAGTACATCATGGGCATGTACTACGAGCACGACATGAACCTCAAGGAAATCGCCGCCGTGCTCGGCGTGACCGAATCGCGCGTGTGCCAGCTGCACAGCCAGGCGATTGCGCGCTTGCGGACAAAAATGCGGGCGCATTGACTGGGAGCACCCCCTGAGGCGCTTGCGCGCCTTCCCCCTCTCTACCCGCTGCGCGGGGGAGGGGGACGACACCCTCGCGGCGGGGCGGCCCTTGCTCGGTGTCCCTTGCTTTGGGCCTCGTCGGTTTTTTGCGCTGCTGGTCTGATCTATGTTTGCGGGTCGATACAGCCTTCCCCGCCTTCCGCCCCTCCCCCTCTCCTCTCTCCCATTCCCGTTTTCTATCCGCTGCCGCGCATGGCCTGGACTTCGCGTTCGAAGATGCGCCAGAAGGCGGGTTCCTGCGTGGTGGCGAAGTTGATGCGCATGCAGGTGCTGGGCTGGCGGCCGGCGTGGAACATGGCGCCGGGGGCGATGAAGTAGCCGGCGTCCAGCAGGCGCTGGGCCAGGGTTTCGGTGTCCACGCCGGTGTCCACCCAGCCGAACATGCCGGCCGGCTCGGCCGCGAAGCGGGCTCCTGCCTGCTGGGCCAGTGCCACGCTGCGCATGCGGGCCTGGGCCAGGTGCTGGCGCAGGCGCTCGGCATGGCGGCGCAGCTGGCCCTGGTCCATGCAGTGGGCCAGGGCGCGCTCCATCAGCGAGGGGGTGGTGAGCGTGGACAGCAGCTTGGTGTCCACCAGGCGCTCCACCAGGGCCGGCGGGGGCGCCAGGTAGCCCACGCGCCAGTTGGGCGCCAGCAGTTTGGCGAAGCCGCTCACATAGATGCTGTGGCTGAGGCGGTCCAGCACGGTCATGCGCGCGGCGTGGTCGGGCGCGATCTCGCCATAGGTATCGTCCTCCACCACGTAGAAGCCGAATCGCCGCGCCAGCTGCAGCACCTCGTGGGCGCTGGCCGGTGACAGGCTGTAGCCGGTGGGGTTGTGCAGCACGCTCACGCTGACGTAGAGCTTGGGTGCGCAGCTTTCGCAGTAGCGCTGCATCACGGCCAGGTCCGGCCCGTCGGGGCCGCGCGGCACGGGCAGCACGCGCATGCCCAGCGATGCCAGGCGCGCGAACTCCACGGCCCAGCCGGGCTCCTCCACCATCACCGGGTCGCCCGGCTGCAGCAGGGCGCGGCTGACCACGTCCAGCCCATGGGTGGCGCCCATGGTGGTGATGATGTGCTGCGGCGCCGCCGCAATGCCCAGGCGCGCCAGGCGCCGCGACAGCGCCTCGCGCAGGCCGATGTCGCCCAGCGGGTCGCCGTAGCCCACGCAGGAGTCGTGCAGGGACTTGCCCGAGCAGGCCTTGCGCATGGCCGCCGCCAGGAAGCCGGCCTCCAGCCACTCGGCCGGCAGCACGCCCGCCCCGGGCTGCGGCCTGCCGCCCACGCTCTGGTGGAACATGCCGCGCACCAGCATGGAGGCATTGATGCGCGTGCCTTTGGGCACGCCAGGGGCCTCCTCGGCGGGGACCGCACGGGCCTGTTCGGGCTGCAGCAGCGGCGCATCCTGCACGAAGTCGCGCACGAAGAAGCCGCTTTGTGGCCGCGCCTCGACCAGGCCCTGGGCCTGCAGCAGGTCATAGGCGGCCACCACCGTGTGCGTGCTCACGCCCTGCTGGCGCGCGCATTCGCGCACCGAAGGCAGGCGTGCGCCCGCAGGCAGCAGCCGCATGCGGATGCGCTCGCCCAGGCGTTCGGCCAGCTGGGTGCTCAGGGTCTGCGGCGCCAGCCGCGAGAGGGGAACGGTCATACGGAAACGGCTGCGAAGGGGTCACCAGAAAGTCACTGTATCGGGATAGGCACCAATACAGAACATGCAATTGAGGGTCCAACTGTATTGGCACTGTACAGGTCTTGCACCTATATTTCATGCATTCGTGCTGCGGAGAAGGCCTGCCGTGCCCTCCTCCCCAACAGCCCCTGCCGCCTGTATGGAGACCTTCGGGGCCACCGCCTCATGCCACCGTCCGAACTCACCGCCTTGCTGCTGCTCGCCGCTTCCATGAGCTTCAGCCCCGGTCCCAACACCACGCTGTCCACGGCCCTGGCCGCCAACCACGGCCTGCGCCCGGCGCTGCGCTTCGTCCTGGCCGTGCCCGTGGGCTGGTGCGTGCTGCTGGTGCTGAGCACGGCCGGCGTGGGCGCGGCCATTGTCGCGGCGCCGCTGCTGCTGTGGCTGGTCAAGGCCGCCGGCATCGGCTACCTGCTGTGGATGGCTTGGCGCCTGAGCCGCAGCGCGCAGATGGCTTCGCTGCAATCGCCGCAGCAGCTGCAGGTGGGCTTCTGGCAGGGCGTGGGACTGCAATTCGTGAACATCAAGGCCTGGCTGCTGGCCCTGGCCATCGTGGCCGGCTGGCTGGCCGGGCGCGACGACCTGACCGAGCGCCTGACCGTGGTGCTGCCCGTCATGGCCGCCTATGCCTTTTTCAGCAATCTGCTGTATGCCTGCGTGGGCGCACTGCTGCGCCACTGGCTGGCCCAGGGACGCAGGCTGCTGTGGTTCAACCGTGCCATGGCGACCATGCTGGCGCTGACGGCGATGTGGATGGTGGCCGCATGAGGGTCCTCCACCCACGCCCAGGCAAAGGCCGTACTGGCCTGCCCAGCTATTGAAGGGAGGATGCGCAGACCCTTCACGCCCGCGACAAAATACCCTCATTGCCGGCGCAAGAGCGAGCGCACTATCCGCACTCCGCTCTTCACATGCGGCCGGCCCGTGCCCCACGACGGCATGGCAATCCATACCAGCCCGCCCGCATGGCGGGCACCGCAAAGACCTGGAACTGCTTTTTTTATGACGACCTGGACGCTGGCAGACCGTGCTGCCAAGATGAACCCCTCCGCCATCCGCGAAATCCTCAAGCTCACCGACCGTCCCGGCATCATCAGCATGGCGGGCGGCCTGCCCTCGCCGCTGGCCTTCCCGCTGGACGAGTTCACCCAGGCCTGCCAGACCGTGATGCAGCGCGATGGCGCCTCGGCCCTGCAATACGCCACCAGCGAGGGCTTCGCCCCCCTGCGCCAGGCCGTGGCCGACTTCCTGCCCTGGGAAGTGGACCCCGACCAGGTGCTGATCACCACGGGCTCGCAGCAGGCGCTGGACCTGATCGGCAAGGTCTTCCTGGACCGTGGCAGCCGCATGCTGGTCGAAAAGCCCACCTACCTGGGCGCGCTGCAGGCCTTTGCACCGCAGGAACCGATTCCCGTGGGCGTGGACAGCGATGACGACGGCATCCTCGTCGAGGACTTCGCCGCCAAGGCCGGCACCGGCGCCGACAAGGCCCGTCTGGCCTACGTGCTGCCCAACTTCCAGAACCCCACCGGCCGCACCATGGCCGAGGCACGCCGCCAGGCCCTGGTGGACAAGGCGCGCGAACTCAACATCCCGCTGATCGAGGACAACCCCTACGGCGACCTGTGGTTCGAGCAGGCCCCTGCCCTGCCGCTGGCCGCGCGCAACCCCGAAGGCGTGATCTACCTGGGCTCGTTTTCCAAGGTGCTGGCCCCGGGCCTGCGCATCGGCTTCCTGGTGGCGCCCAAGTCCGTCTACAACAAGCTGCTGCAGGCCAAGCAGGCGGCCGACCTGCACACGCCGGGCTTCAACCAGCGCGTGGTCTCCGAGGTCATCAAGGACGGCTTCCTGGACCGCCATGTGCCCACCATCCGCGCCATGTACAAGCGCCAGCGCGACGCCATGCTGGCCGCGCTGGAACGCGAAATGGCCGGCCTGGACGTGCAGTGGACCCGTCCCGTGGGCGGCATGTTCCTGTGGGTTCGCCTGCCCAAGGGCATGGATGCGCAAAAGCTGCTGCCCGCCGCCGTGGAACGCGGCACGGCCTTCGTGCCCGGCGCGCCGTTCTACGCGGACGAGCCCCAGGCCAACACGCTGCGCCTGTCCTACGTGACCGTGTCGGCCGAGCAGATCGACAAGGGCATCGCCGCCCTGGCCGACGCCATCCGCTCCACGATGTAAACCACCCCCTGAGCGGCTAGCGCCGCTTCCCCCTCTCTACTTGCTTCGCAAGGGAGGGGGACGACGCCCTCGGCTAGGCGCCCCCGCCGAGAGGCGGCTCTTGCTCGGCGTCCCTGGTGTTTGGGCCAGTTACCTGCTTGGGCCAGGGGGAAGCCGACACGCAGTCGAACCAAAGTCCGGCTTGCTGTCGGCTTTTCCATCCTCCCTTCCATCTGCCCATTGCCATGACACCTGCATACGTCTCCCGCCAGCGCCCCTTCATGACCGTGGATGTGTTCACGGCACGGCCCTACCTGGGCAATCCGCTGGCCGTCGTGCTCGACGCCACCGGATTGACCGATGCGCAGATGCAGTCCTTCGCGGCCTGGACCAATCTGTCCGAGACCACCTTCGTGCTGCCTCCCACCGAGGCGGGCCGAGCTGCAGGCGCCGACTACCGCGTGCGCATCTTCACGCCGGGCGGCGAGCTGCCCTTTGCCGGCCATCCCACGCTGGGCAGCTGCCATGCCTGGCTGGCGCAGGGCGGCGTGCCGCAGCAGGCCCAGCGCATCGTGCAGGAATGCGCCAAGGGGCTGATCGGCATCGAGCGCCAGGACGGGCGCCTGGCCTTCCAGGCACCGTCCACCGACATCAGCGACGTGGAGCCCGGCCTGCTGGATGACGTGGCGGCCGCGCTGGGCGCAGAACGCGGCCAGATCCTGCGTGCGGCCTGGCTGGACAACGGCCCGCGCTGGATGGGCGTGCTCTTCGAACACCCCGACCAGGTGCTGTCGCTGGAGCCCGACCATGCAAGGCTCAAGGCGCTGAACACCAAGGTGGGCGCCTGCGCGTTGTACGAAAGCGCGCAAGATGCACCGGCACTGATCGGCCGCAGCAGCCGCGAGGCCCGCGCCTTTGCCACGGGCCAGCGCCCGGCCGGGGCCGATGCGGATGCCGCCCCCAGCCTGGAAGTGCGCGGCTTCGCCAGCCCCGTCGGCGTCACTGAAGACCCCGTCACCGGCAGCCTCAACGCCAGCCTGGCCCTGTGGCTGCGCGGCGAAGGCCTGCTGCATGCGCCCTACATCGCCAGCCAGGGCTGCTGCGTGGGGCGCGACGGGCGCGTCCACGTCAGCGAGGACGCGCAGGGCGCGCTGTGGATAGGCGGCCATGTCGTGGAATGCGTGAGCGGCCAGGTACTGTTGTAGGGCCTGCCGGGTTGTCGGAATCTGTCGCCAAGGCGGCAGCCAGTCGCCCGCAGGACAAACGCCAGCGCCGGCGCTGGCCACAATCCGCGCCATGGGAACCCTCTATCTTGTGCGCCATGGCCAGGCCTCGTTTGGTGCCGAAGACTACGACCAGCTCAGCGAGCGCGGCACGGCGCAGTCGCAAAGGCTGGGTGCCTACTGGCGAGAGCGCGGCCTGCGCTTCGACGCGGTCTACACGGGCACGCTGCGCCGCCATGCGCAGACGCTGGCCGGCATCGCCGACGGCCTGGGCAGCCTGCCTGCCGAGCAACACCGCACCCAGACGCTTGCAGGCCTCGATGAATACGACAGCGGCGCGCTGCTGCAGGCCATCCATCCGGCGCCCCTGCCCAAGCCCGACACGCCCGAGCTGTACCGCCACCACTTCCGCCTGCTGTGCGATGCCCTGGCCCAGTGGATGGCCGGCACCATCAGCCCCAAAGGCATGCCCAGCTGGGATGATTTCTCTGGCGGCGTGCGCCAGGTGCTGGAGCGCGTGCGCCACGAGCATGCCGACGAAAACGTGCTCCTGGTCAGCAGCGGCGGCCCCATCTCCACCGCCGTGGGCCATGTGCTTGGCACCTCGCCCGAGGTCACCATTGCGCTGAACATGCGCATCCGCAACAGCGCCGTGACCGAGTTCACCACCAGCCCCAAGCGCCTGATGCTGCAGACCTTCAACACGCTCAACCACCTGGACTCGGACGAGCACCGCAGCTGGATCACGCACGCCTGATACGGCACCGGCAAGGCTGTCACACAGCTATCGCGCCAAGGCATAGCAGCCAGAACACGGGCGCTCTGGGCCGGCCTGCGCTTTTGCGCCAAACTCGCCGGCCAGGAGACAAAAGACCCATGAACAAACGCCGTTTCACGCGCAGCGCCCTGGCCTGCGCGGCCCTGCTGCTGGCCGCCATCACCAGCCAGGCCCAACCCCTGTCGAACAAGCCCATCCGCATCGTCGTGCCCTTTGGCGCAGGCGGCGTGGCCGACGTCACCTCGCGCGTCGTCGCGCAAAAACTGGCCTCGCAGCTGGGCCAGCCCGTCATCATCGACAACAAGCCCAGCGCAGGCGGCATCGTCGCGGCCGACACCGTGGCCAAGTCCGCGCCCGACGGGCACACGCTGTTCCTCATGTCCAACGGCAGTGCCGTCACCGTGGGGCTGTTCAACCAGCTGCCCTTCGACATGGTCAAGGACTTCACGCCGATATCCACCCTGGGCTACTTCGACATCGGCGTGCTCACCGCCAGCGACTCGCGCTTCAAGAACCTGGGCGAGCTGGTGGCCTGGGCCAAGGCCAACCCCGGCAAGCTCAACATCGGCAGCATCGCCATCGGCAGCACCCAGCATCTGGCAGCCGAACTGTTCAAGACCACTGCCGGCATCGACGCCCAGATCGTGCCCTTCAACGGCACCCCTGCCGTGGTCACGGCCTTGCGCGGCAAGCAGATCGACGCGGCCGTGGAAATCCTCACGCCCATCATGGGCCAGATCAACTCCAAGGCCGTCAACCTGCTGGCCATCACCGGCGACAAGCGCTCGGCCCTGCTGCCCGGCGTGCCCACGGCCCAGGAGTCAGGCGTCAAGGGCTTCGTCGCCTCCTCCTGGAACGCCCTGGCCGCCCCAGCCAAGACCCCTCCGGAAATCATCGCCCGCCTGAACAAGGAAATCGCCGCCGCCGTGAACTCCCCCGAAGTCACGCAGAAGCTGCGCGAAATGAACGTCCAGGCCCAGTCCAGCACGCCCGAGCAGACCGCGCAATTGCTGCAATCGGAAATCAAGCGCTGGGGCGACGTGATCGTCCAGGCCAAGATCCCCAAGCAATAAAGCAATAAAGGAATAGGCCGAGCGAAGCAAAGGCCCGAGCCCACCCCCCGTATGTCAGCGCCTGCGTCGTGGCGGTTGCGGGGTTGCAGTCCTGCCGAAGGACAGGACTGCTTCGTGATCTGACTCGCCGTGATGTTTGAACGTAGCGCGCAGCGCGAAGTGAGTTTCACGGCGAACCCCGCAACCGTCACGGCGCAGGGTGCCCCGCAGCGCAGCGAAGGGGTCGCGGACATTCGGGTCGCCTTCTTTGCCCCGCTTTCTTGGCGAGACAAGAAAGCGGGTCGGCCGCCGGGCCGAATACCGGCCTCGAAAAACAACCACCCGGCAGGGTCCCAAAAACTAAAGAGGCTCCGGCGCCCTTCCAACAGTATCCGCAGGCAGCGCAACCATCTCGGACAACAACCGCACCAGCCCCCGAGCCGAAGCCTCCACCATCAAGCCCCCCCGCTCGGCCGTAGCCCCCGCAGCATTCCCCACCGCCCCGCAAACGTTGTAGTCCTCGATGGCCCAGCCCATCTTGGCGCTTCGCCCATTGCCCAGCAAGGCATGCCGCTGCGCCCTATCCTCCGAAGTGGAATGAAAGTCCCGCGCATGCTCCATGCGCACGGTCTCCGGCGCCAGGTGCAGCATCATCGACGTCTCGACCTCACCGCCATGGATGCCGAAGCGGTGCTCATGCGCGCTGAACTGCGCATTGGCCGCATCGTCCACCAGTCCGAACCAGCTGCTGCTGTAGACCAGCAGGCCATAGCGCATGCGCAGCTCGCGCGCCACGATGTCCATCACGCTGACCTGTCCGCCATGGCCGTTGAGCAGCAGCAGCCGGCGCACGCCGGTGCGTGCCACGCAAGCGCCCAGCTCGGTCCACAGCGCGATCACCGTGGCGGGCGACAGCGTCAGCGTGCCGGCAAAGGATTGGTGCTCCACGCTGAAGCCGATGTTCTGCGGGGGAAGGAACAGCGCGGGCAGCTCGGGCGGCAGCAGCGGCAGGGCCGCATCGATCACGCCCTGCAGCAGGCGGGCGTCGACGGACAGCGGCAGGTGCGGGCCGTGCTGCTCCACGGCGGCCACGGGCAGCACGGCGATGGTTTCGGCAGCCAGGCCGCTGGCCTGGGCCTGCGCAAAGTCGCGTGCAGAGGCCTCGGCCCACCAGCGGGAAGGCCAGGCGCCGGGGGATATCTGTTCGGGCGGGGAGTCTTGCATGGCCCGATATTAGGGCCATCCATGGGCTGCCGGAGCCCTCCTCACTCGGCCTTGAAGTTGGATTCCTTGACGATGCGTTTCCAGCGCTCGTTGTCCGACTCGATCAGCCGCGCGAACTCCTCGGGCGTTCCCCGGCGCGGCACATAGCTGTAGCTGCGCAGCTTGGCCAGCACGTCGGGCATCTGCATGACCTTGTCCATCTGCTGCGCGAGCTGGGCCACGATGTCGCGGGGCGTGCCCTTGGGCGCGAGCAGGCCCGACCAGGAACTGAAGCCCATGCCGTCCACGCCGGCCTCCTTGATGGTGGGCACCTGGGGAAAGACTTCGGCGCGCTGGGGCAGCAGCACGGCCAGCGCCTTGACCTTGCCCGTGCGGATCATCTCCACCGAGGTGAAGGAGTCGAACGAGAAATCCACCTCGCCCGCCACCACGGCCTGCATCTGCGGCGCCGTGCCCTTGTACTGGGCGTTGACGATTCCCGGCGCGCCAATCACCTTCTTGAACTGCTCGGTGATCAGCGAAATCATGCTGCTGCCCGAGGACACGCTCAACGGCTTGCCCTGTTTGGCCATGGCGACCAGCTCCTGCAGGCTGTTCACGGGCAGGTCCTTGCGTGCGATGAGGACGAAGCCCACGTCGCACAGATGGCTGATGGGCTCGAAGCTGGACAGCGCCTCGTAGCTGGTCTTGTAGAGCACGGGGCTCAGGGTCTGCGCGCCGGCCGTGTTCATCAGCAGGGTATAGCCATCGGGCGTGGCGCGGGCGGCCAGTTCCGTGCCGATGACGCCGTTGGCACCGCCCTTGTTGTCCACCACGAAGGACTGGCCGGTCAGCTCCCCGAGCTTTTGCATGGCCAGCCGCGCCACCACGTCGGTGGTGCCACCGGCGGGAAAGGGCACGATCACGCGCACGGACTTGTCGGGATAGGCGGCTGCCGCGCGCGCGTGCTGCGGCAGTCCCCAGGCTGCGGCCGCTGCCGCGCCAGCGGCCAGGAAGTGGCGGCGAGATGTCTCCTGCATGGCTTGTCTCCTTGTGTTGCTCTATCCCGGATGGGTGGCCGGTCCATGATGGGCAACGGACATATCGCCTGTCCAATACCAAGCGCCTATGCAACGATATCTTTTGCCAATCGTCCTGCAGCCGGCCACAGGCGATCTCTCTGGACAGCCCGCTACCATCGCAGCCTGCAGCCGGGGGAACCAAAGACCATGCCCCTGGCTCCCACAGTCCGCCATGCCGCACCAACCACCTCTTCGCCACACTGCCCCCCAGCACCTCGCCTTCTGGCTCCTCGCCTTTTTCCTTGCCGCCGCCAGCCTGCTTGCCACCCCTGCCGGCGCGCAGCTGCGCCTGAAGACCGGCAGCGGGGCGGCCGTGGACACGCCACGCGTGCGGGCCGAGCTCGTGGCCCAGGCACCCGAAGGCGTTCAGCCCGGCCAGACGCTGTGGCTGGGCCTGCTGATCACCCACCAGCCCGAATGGCATACCTATTGGAAGAACGCCGGTGACTCCGGCCTGGCCACCGAGCTGAACTGGCAGCTGCCTGCAGGCCTGACGGCGGGCGAGATCCAGTGGCCCGTGCCCGAGGCGCTGCGCGTGGGCCCGCTGCTCAACTACGGCTATGAGGGCCAGGTGCTGCTGCCCGTGCCCGTGCAGGTGGCCGCCGACTTCAAGCCGCCCGCGTCCGGCATGCTGGACCTGCGCCTGCATGCGAACTGGCTGGTCTGCCGCGTGGAGTGCATTCCCGAGGAAGGCGATTTCCAGCTGCAGCTGCCCGTGCAGGGCAGCACGGCAGGCCAGGGTCAGGCCTTCACCCAGGCCTGGGCGCTCAAGCCCCAGGCACTGTCTGCGCCAGCCCAGGCCAAGGTGGTGCCGGCCAGCCAGCCTGCCGCACAAGGCAGGACGCCCGACGAGCGCGTGCAGCTGCGCATCGAGGGCCTGCCGGAATCCCTGCAGGGCCGCACGCTGGACTTCTATCCCGAATCTTCCGACACCTTCCACCACGCGGCAGAACTGGGCAAGGACTGGCAGCAGCGCTGGGATGGTGCGGCCTGGGTGGCCGAGCTGCCCCTGTCCGACATGCGCGGCGAGACCCCGGCCAAGCTGCCCGTGGTCCTGGCCCTGCCACCCGCCGAGCGCGCCGCAGCGCTGGAGCAGGGCCAGCCCGTGGCCTGGCGCGCCGAGGCCCCGGTAGAGGGCCACTGGACGGCTGCCGCCATGGCCAGCGTTTCCCCCGCACTGGCCGCCGCCCTGGCGGCCAACCAGGCCGCTGCGCCTGCTGCCAGCGCCACCAGCCTGTGGATGGCCCTGCTCGGTGGCCTGGTGGGTGGACTGATCCTCAACCTCATGCCCTGCGTCTTCCCGGTGCTGGCCATCAAGATCCTGGGCTTTGCACGCCATGGACAGGACCGCCGTGCCCAGCGCCTGGGCGGGCTGGCCTATACGGCGGGCGTGGTGCTGTCCTTCCTGGCCCTGGGCGGCCTGTTGCTGGCGCTGCGCGCGGCGGGCGAGCAGCTGGGCTGGGGCTTTCAGCTGCAGTCGCCGGCCATCGTGGCCCTGCTGGCAGCCCTGTTCACGCTGCTGGGACTGAACCTGGCAGGCCTGTTCGAGTTCGGCTCCATGCTGCCCGCCCGCTGGGCTGCGGCCCATGCGCGCCATCCGGTGGCCGATGCCTTTCTGTCCGGCGTGCTGGCCGTGGCCATTGCCTCACCCTGCACGGCGCCGTTCATGGGCGCCTCGCTGGGCTTTGCCATCGACATGCCGGCCCTGCAGGCGCTGACGGTGTTCGCCGCCCTGGGCCTGGGCATGGCCCTGCCCTATCTGCTGGCCAGCTTCGTTCCCGCCGTGGTGCGCTGGCTGCCGCGCCCGGGCGCCTGGATGGATACCTTCCGCCGCGCCATGGCCTTCCCCATGTTTGCCACCGTGGTCTGGCTGGTCTGGGTGCTGGGGCACCAAAGCGGCATCGACGCCGCCACCGCGCTGCTGGCCCTGCTGCTGGCTTTCAGCGCCCTGGTCTGGACGCTGACGCTCAAGGGCCGCACGCGGGCCGTGCTGGCCACGCTGGCCGTGGTGCTGGCAGGTGCGCTGCTGGCCACCACCGCGCCCCTGATCACCACGCCTGCCCAGGCGGAGGGCACGGGCACGGCGTCCGCTGCAGGCGAGCGCTGGCAGCCCTGGTCGGCCGCCCGCGTGGCCGAGCTGCAGTCGGCGGGCAAGCCCGTGTTCGTGGACTACACGGCCGCCTGGTGCGTGACCTGCCAGGTCAACAAGCGCACCACGCTCAACCATGAGGAGGTGCTGGCCGCCTTCGACAAGCACGGCGTGACCCTGCTGCGCGCCGACTGGACGCGGCGCGACCCGGCCATCACCGCTGCACTGCAGCAACTGGGCCGCAGCGGCGTGCCCGTCTATGTGCTGCATGCGCCGGGCAAGCCCCCGGTGGTGCTCAGCGAGCTGCTGTCGAAGAGCGAGGTACTGGGGGCGTTGGCCGCGCTTTGATGGCACGCCCTCCTGGGACAAACCCCGATTTTGGGTAGGTCCCAGGCCTACATTTGTTGCAGCGCACGCCGTCCTAGACTGGATGCATCCGGGGAATACCGCAATCCGAACGCTAGGCGCCGCGGCTGCCGCCCGACTCCGGAGACCCGCCCGCGCGGCAACTGCCCGCCCTGCACGACACAGGAGGTGGGCCATGCATGCACTGATCACCCATTCGCACCCTTCGGGGGTGCACCATCGTTCACGCGGCAAGGGATTGCTGCTGGCGCTGGGGCTTGCCAGCCTGGCCGTGGCGGGGATCGTCCTGCCCTTTGTCTGGGACCTGCTGGGCTTCGTCAACGGATTGCCCAAGATGGGATGGCTGCAGTCCATCCTGGCGGTCTCGCCGGTGTTCAGCTGGCTGATGATGTTCGCCTGGGGCCTGGCCGTTCCCGTGGCGCTGATCTATGCGCTGTACCACCCGCAGACCCATCCCTGGGGCAATGCCGCCATGGTGGCGGGCGCCATGTTCATCGCCGTCACCTGGTACGTGCACATGCCCGCCGCATCGCAGTGCACGGCGATGTACCCGCAGACCGGCATGGCCTGCTCGGTGCTGCAATGGGGCTTCAGCATGAGCCTGGGCGTGGCAACGGCGGCCTATGTGTTCCTGGTCTTCATGATTGCGCTGTCTTCGCTGGGGCTGCTGGCCGAATGCGTTGCGCGCAATGAGCCGCCCAGGCCCTGAATCCGCAGGGTCTTGCGCAAGCGTCCCGGCCGCCGATTTTTTGCCGCCGGGCCGCCCCAAGGCAAAAAGCGGCCCCCTCGGGGGGGGCAGGGGACCTTGCGCAGCAAAGGGAGTGGGGGCTTCTTTTATAATGGCCGCTGGGTGTCCAGACCGCATGGGGCGGCAGGACAGGTGTTGATAGCGCAGGTCGGGCCGCCTGCGCACCGGGGCCGCAAGGCCCCTTTGCTGCTTTGCACATGAACACCTACACGACCCCGCGGCCGTCCGGCCCGCGCACGCCCCTTTTCCTGTCTTTCGCCGATCGCGTCGGCGCCTTCCTTTCCCGCTGGTCCCATGCCGAGGCTGCGGGCGGCATCGTGCTGCTGCTGGCAGCGGCCGCCGCCCTGGTCTGGGCGAACTCCGGCTGGGCCGGTTCCTATGAGGCGCTGTGGCACACGCCGCTGAGC
Source organism: Delftia sp. ASV31 (assembly GCF_016428765.1). Classification (NCBI taxonomy): domain Bacteria; kingdom Pseudomonadati; phylum Pseudomonadota; class Betaproteobacteria; order Burkholderiales; family Comamonadaceae; genus Delftia; species Delftia sp. ASV31. The sequence goes on along the minus strand of NZ_JAELTK010000020.1, from coordinate 10,945 downwards.
CTGGGCCTGGGCCCGTGGCAGCTGTCGCAATCCCTGCATTTCTGGGTCAACGATGCACTGATGAGCGTGTTCTTTCTCGTGGTCGGCATGGAGATACGCCGCGAGATGCATTCCGGCGCACTGGCCCAGCCGCGCCAGGCGCTGCTGCCCGTGATGGCCGCGCTGGGCGGCGTGGTGGCGCCGGCCCTGATCTTCCTGGCCTTCAATGCCGCGCCGCCGCTGCGCAATGGCTGGGCCGTGCCCACGGCCACCGACATCGCCTTTGCCATGGGCGTGCTGGCCCTGCTGGGCCGGGGCCTGCCGCCCGCGCTGCGCGTGTTCCTGCTGGCGCTGGCCATCATCGACGACCTGGTGGCCGTGCTCATCATTGCGCTGTTCTATTCGGGCGGGCTGCAATGGAGCCAGCTGCTGGTGGCCGCCACCGGCCTGGCCGGCGTGTTCCTGCTGCAGTCGCTGGGCGTGCGCCGCGCCTGGGCCTATGTGCTGCCGGGCGCCGTGCTCTGGTGGGGCATCTGGCAGACCGGCGCCCATCCCACGCTGGCCGGAGTGGTGCTGGGCCTGGTGACGCCCGTGCACGCACTGGCAGGCCGCGAAAGCGCAGCGCCCGTGGAGCGCGTGCAGGCGGACCTGCATCCCTGGGTGGCCTTTGGCGTGATGCCCCTGTTTGCGCTGGCCAATGCCGGCGTGCCGCTGCAGGGGGCAGGCGGCGCAGGTGCCGATGTGGCGGGCACGTCGGCCGTGATGTGGGGCGTGGCCCTGGCCCTGGTACTGGGCAAGCCGCTGGGCGTGCTGCTCAGCTGCTGGCTGGCCGTGCGCCTGCGGATGTGCGCGCTGCCGCCAGGCATGGGCTGGGGCGACACGCTGCTGGCCGGCCTGCTGGCAGGCATTGGCTTCACCATGGCCATCTTCATCGCCACGCTGGCCTTTGACAGCGAGGCCCTGCTCAATGCCGCCAAGCTGGGGGTGCTGATGGCTTCGGCCACGGCCGCCGTGCTGGGCCTGGCCTGGGGCCTGGTGCTGCGCCGCCGCCATGCTGCGGCCGCGACAGCGCAGCCGGCCTGATCCGCATGCGCTGCGTACACTGCGGCGCATGAGTGATACAGCCACAGACTCCCGCCTGCGCGACATCCTCGTGCAGTGCCGCACCCTGGCCGTGGTCGGCCTGTCGCCGCAGCCCGACCGGCCCAGCCACCAGGCGTCGCAGTACATGCAGCGCCACGGCTACCGCATCGTTCCCGTGAACCCCGTGGTCGCACGCGAAGGCGGACGCATCCTGGGCGAGCCCGTCCATGCCAGCCTGGCCGACGCTGCGGCCGCGCTGGCCGCACAGGGCCTGCGCATCGACATGGTCGATTGCTTCCGAAAGAGCGAGGACATCCCGCCGCTGGCCGCCGAGGCGATTGCCATCGGCGCGCGCTGCCTGTGGCTGCAACTGGGTGTGGTCAACGATGCCGCCCTGGAACTGGCCCGCGCTGCCGGCCTGTGGACCGTGCAGGACCGCTGCGTGAAGATCGAGCACCAGCGCCTTCTGGCCGATGCCCCGCCCACTGCCCGGTAGCTCAGGAATTGCCCATGAAAAAGGCCGCAGCCCCCGAAAGGCTGCGGCCTGCAATTGGCGTGGACCAAGGCCCGGTCAGTCCGGTGCAGGTTACCTGCCTCCGTCCGGGTGTCTGCTTCAGCCCACATCCAGCATCATGCACGGTCTTTGTGACAGCCCTGTGATGCACATCACGGTCCGGCTCACTGCACAAGAAGCCGGATCCGCCCTCTCTTTCCGAAAATCCCCCGATTCCCCCCAAGCGCCGGGACGGCCTCAGCCGCGCCGCGTGAACAGGCGCAGGTAGCGCGAAGGCAGGTCCTGCATGCGCATCATGATGGGCAGGTCTGCCGTGTTGAAGTCGCTGTCCCAGGCCGGCGCGCCCAGCACCTTGGCGCCCGTGCGCAGATAGCCCTGGATCAGCGCGGGCGGCTCCACGCTCATGCCGCTGGTGCTGACCGAGGCCAACTCCTCGGGCAGGGCCACGCGGGGACGCACCTGCAGCTCGGGCTCGGCCAGATGGGTCTGGCGCAGTTGCTGCCAGACGCGCGCCGGGCCCTCGCCGTGGGCCAGGCCCGGGTACTGCATGGGAATGCTGGCGCAGCCGACCATGGCGTCCAGCTGGTTGCGCTGCATGAATTCGGCCAGGGCGCCCCACAGCGCCAGGATCACGCCACCCTGGCGGTGCGACGCATGCACGCAGCTGCGGCCCAGCTCCACCATGCGCGGGCGCCAGGCGTGCAGCGGGGCGAGGTCGAATTCCTGGTCGGAGTACAGGCCCCCGGCGCGCAGCGCCTGGGTGGGCGTGAGCAGGCGGTAGGTGCCGATGACCACGCCCTTGTCGGCATCGCAGACCATCAGGTGCTCGCAGAAATCGTCGAAGGCGTCGATGTCGTGTCCGGCCAGCGGCGTCTGCAGCACGGCGCCCATCTCGGCGGCGAACACCGCGTGGCGCAGGCGCTGCACCTGTCGCACTTCGTCAAGGTGCCGGGCCCAGCGCACGTCCAGCCGCAGCGGTTTGTCTGCGGCCTGGGGTGGCTGGAGAAGCGCGGAAAGCGGGGGCTTGGCGACGTCGATCGCCGCGTTGCGAAGGGTGTCAAGAACGTCCATATGCCCGCCTTCCTCGTCATGTTGGACGCAGTCGGTGACCTGCCTGTGCCACTCGGTTTGCCTGCGTGCCGCCATTGTGGAAAGCCGCCATGAAAGTCCCGCGACGGTTGCGTTACAGCAACATGTCATGCCGCACTGCAATGGTGCACTGCAGCAAATGCCTCTATGACAAGTGTTGTGCGCAAGTTGGTGCACGCCACCACAGGGTTGGCATGTCGTCAAAAATGAAACAAATTGTGCGTTAATGACAGGGCCGCATGCCCGGCCATCGCGGCTTGCGGAGTCCTCAGTCTTCCCTTGCCGCGCCATGCTCCAGACCCTTCGCTCCAAGATCCTTGCCATCAGCACAGCCACCGTGGTCGGCGCCCTTGCCATCACGGGGGCTGCCACGTACCACATCGTTCGCGGCAGCACTTTCCAGACCATCGAACAGGACCTGGACGCCATCACCGCAGGCAACACCATGGCCATCGACCAGTGGGTGGCCTCCAAGGCGCGCGCCGTCAGCGCCGCCGCCGCCGTGATCGAGCATGGCGACCCGCAGGGCTTTGCCGCCCACATGGGCCAGGCCAGCGGCTTTCCCATCACCACGGTGGGCTGGCAGGACAAGACCTTCAAGTCCACCACCAGCACCCCGCCCGACTACGACCCCACGGCCCGCCCCTGGTACAAGAGCGCCGTGCAGGCCGGCAAGCTGACGCTGACCAAGCCCTATGGCGACTCCACCACGGGCGTGCCCTATGTGGCCTTCGTGGCGCCCATGCTGCGCGGCGGCGCGCTGCAGGGCGTGATCAGCGGCGCCGTGCCGCTGGAGGGCGTGCGCGAGGTGGTCTCCGCCATCCGCCCCACGCCCGGCAGCCTGGGCTTTGTGGTCAGCCGTGACGGCCAGGTGCTGGCGCATGCCGATGCCAAGCTGCTGCTCAAGCCCACCTCCGACCTGTCCGAGCTGCTGACGCCGGCTGCGCTGACCGCGCTGGCCAGCGCCACGGCGCCGCTGGAAGTGAACCTGGGCGGCAGCGCCAAGCTGCTCAAGGCCCGCCCGGTGCAGGGCACGGACTGGCTGCTGGTGGTGGCATTGGACAAGGCCGAGGCCACGACCGGCCTGCAAAGCGTGCTCAAGACGCTGGCCATTGCCATCGTGCTGCTGGCCTGCCTGGCCACGGCCGTGGCGGCGGCGCTGACGGCACAGTCCTTCCGGCGTCTGTCCCAGGTGCGCGACGCCATGGACAAGATCGGCTCGGGCGGCGGCGACCTGACGCAGCGCCTGCCGGTGTCGGGCAATGACGAAGTGGCGCAGATCGCCTCGTCCTTCAACGGCTTCGTCGAGCAGATCGGCACCGTGCTCAAGGATGTGCGCAACGGCGTGGAGTCCATGAAGACCGCCACCGACGAGATCAAGCTGGGCAACCTGGACCTGTCCAACCGCACCGAGTCCTCGGCCAGCAGCCTGCAGGAGACCTCGGCCTCGCTGTCGCAGCTGACGGCCAATGTGCGCCAGTCGGCCGAGGCGGCCGCCATGGCCACGCGCCTGGCCCAGTCGGCCAGCAGCTCGGCCACCAAGGGTGGCGACGTGGTGGGCAGCGCCGTGAGCACCATGGACGACATCTCCAAGGCCTCGTCCAAGATCGGCGAGATCATCGGCGTCATCGATGCCATCGCCTTCCAGACCAACATCCTGGCACTCAATGCCGCCGTCGAGGCAGCCCGCGCCGGTGAGCAGGGCCGGGGCTTCGCCGTGGTGGCGGCAGAAGTGCGCAGCCTGGCCCACCGCAGCGCGGCGGCCGCCAAGGAGATCAAGACCCTGATCGACGCCTCCGGCGCCAGCGTGGCCATGGGCACGGAGCGCGTGCGCGCGGCCGGCCAGACCATGGGCGAGATCGTGGACGGCATCCAGCGCGTCTCCCAGATCATTGTCGAGATCAACGGCGCCATGACCGAGCAGAGCGTGGGCATCGGCCAGATCAACCAGGCCGTGGCCGACATGGACCGCGCCACGCAGCAGAACGCCGCGCTGGTGGAGGAGTCCACCGCCGCATCGTCCGTGCTCAACGAGCAGGCCCACCACCTGTCGCGCACGGTGGCCGGCTTCACGCTGGAAGGGCGTGCGCCCGCCCGGGACCAGCTGCTGCTCACCAACTGAGCCGCAGCACGCGACGGGCTCAGGCCTGGGCCGGCGCTCCCAGGCGCTGAGACAGGCTGCGCGCCTGGGCCTGCAGCAGCAGGGCCGGCCGGCCTTGCAGGTCCAGGTCCAGCGTGGCCGAAGGGCCGATGGCGGCAATGGCCAGCACCAACTGGCCAAAGCCGTCGAACACCGGCACGGCCAGCGCGCTCACCCCTGACAGCAGCTGGTTCTCGACCCGGCTCAGGCGGCTGGCGCGGATGGCGGCCAGCTCCTTTGCAAAGGCGGGCTCCTCCAGGCTGTGGCCTTCCGCGTCCAGCAGGGGCGCGATGCGCCCGGGCTCGCCAAAGGCCGCAAAGATCTTGCCCGTGGCCGTGTGGCGCAGCGATGCGGGCGTGCCGTGGCGCATGGCCACATAGACATGGGTGGGCCCCTCTTCCACGCGGATGATGGTCGGCCCCTGGCCGCTCCACATGGCAATCGACACCGTGCTGCCCACCTCCTGCGCCAGCGCGGGCAGCTCGGCAATCGCCAGGCGCACGGGATCGGCCTGCTGCAGGCTGATCAGCCCCATCTGTATGGCCAGCGGCCCCAGGCCGTAGTGGCCGCTGGCGCGGTCCTGCTCCATCAGGCCCAGCTTGCAGAAGCTCACCAGGTAGGGATGGGCCTTGGCCGCCGTCATGCCGGCCTCGCGCGCCAGATCCTTCAGCGCCATGCGCCGGCCGGTGCGCGCCAGCGCCTTGAGCAGCTGGCCGCCGACCTCCACGCTCTGGATGCCGCGCGGGCCGCGCGCAGGCTCGTCATCGGCGCTGTCGGAGGGGAAGACGGAGTCGTTCGGGGAGGAGGCGGCATCGGACATGGCAGGCATTGTGAAGGCTGGAACCCGGAGTTTGCGGCTCCGAGGGTTTTTCACTATGTCAAATGAATTGTTCAATGTTGAATTTTTCCCTAGCATTCAGGCATTCGATAAAAACAAATGCATTTGTCCATCTCAAAAACAGGATGCCCATGACCACCAAGACCTTTGCCTCCGCCGCCGACCTCGAAATCAAGCAGGTCAGCTTCGACAAGCTCTCCGAGCACGCCTATGCCTACACGGCCGAAGGTGACCCCAACACCGGCATCATCATTGGCGACGACGCCGTGATGGTGATCGACACCCAGGCCACGCCCGTCATGGCCCAGGACGTGATCCGCCGCATCCGCGAGGTCACGGACAAGCCCATCAAGTACGTCACGCTCTCGCACTACCACGCGGTGCGCGTGCTGGGCGCCTCGGCCTTCTTCGCGGAAGGCGCCGAGCACATCATTGCCAGCCAGGACACCTACGACCTCATCGTGGAGCGCGGCGAGCAGGACAAGGCCAGCGAGATCGGCCGCTTTCCCCGCCTGTTCCAGAACGTGGAAAGCGTGCCCGATGGCATGACCTGGCCCACCCTGACCTTCACCGGCAAGATGACGCTGTGGCTGGGCAAGCTGGAAGTGCAGATCCTGCAGCTGGGCCGCGGCCACACCAAGGGCGACACCGTGGTCTGGCTGCCCCAGGACAAGGTGCTGTTCAGCGGCGACCTGGTGGAGTTCGGCGCCACGCCCTATGCGGGCGACGCCTACTTCCAGGACTGGCCGCACACGCTGGACGCCATTGCCGCCCTGCAGCCCGAAAAGCTCGTGCCCGGCCGCGGCGCCGCGCTGCAGACGCCGGCCGAGGTGCAGGCCGGCCTGGCCGGCACGCGCGACTTCATCAGCGACCTGTGGACCGAGGTCAAGGCCGGCGCCGATGCCCAGCAGGACCTGCGCAAGGTCTACGAGGCCGCCTTCGCCAAGCTGCAGCCCAAGTACGGCCAGTGGGTGATCTTCAACCACTGCATGCCCTTCGATGTGACCCGCGCCTATGACGAGGCATCGGGCCACGCCGACCCGCGCATCTGGACCGCCGAGCGCGACCGCCAGATGTGGCTGGCGCTCGAAGGCTGATGCACGGCGGCGTCCGGGCCTGAACACCGGCACGCCCGCCCATCGCACCCGTCCGTGAACCGGCGCCCTGGCGCGCCGGCAGGGATGGCTGCGCCCTTTTTTCCACACTGCCCACGCCAGAGGACGAACACCATGTCCCACCCCGCCATCTCCCTGCAAGCGCTGCGCGGCAGCGGCGCAGACATACAGGCCATCCACATTCCCTACGAGCGCCATGCCGACCAGGACGCCGGTGCGGACACGCCCGCCCGGCATCCCGTGGTCATCGTCGGCGCCGGCCCCGTAGGCCTGTCGCTGGCCATCGACCTGGCCCAGCGCGGCCAGCGCGTGGTGCTGCTGGACAACGACTGCCGGCTGTCCACGGGCTCGCGTGCCATCTGTTTTTCCAAGCGCACGCTGGAGATCTGGGACCGCCTGGGCGTGGGCCAGCCCATGGTGGACAAGGGCGTGTCCTGGAACCTGGGCAAGGTCTTCTTCAAGGACCAGCCGCTGTACCGCTTCGACCTGCTGCCCGAGGACGGCCACGAGCGCCCGGCCTTCATCAACCTGCAGCAGTACTACGCCGAGGCCTATCTGGTCGAGCGCGCACTGCAGCTGCCGCTGATCGACCTGCGCTGGCACAGCAAGGTCACGGCACTGGAGCCGCAGGCCGAGGGCGCGCTGCTGACCGTGGAGACGCCCGACGGCAGCTACCGCATCGATGCGCAATGGGTCCTGGCATGCGATGGCTCGCGCTCGCCGCTGCGCGGCCTGCTGGGCCAGGAAAGCCATGGCCGCATCTTCCGCGACCGCTTCCTGATCGCCGACGTGAAGATGCACGCCGAATTCCCCACCGAGCGCTGGTTCTGGTTCGACCCGCCCTTCCACCCGGGCCAGAGCGTGCTGCTGCACCGCCAGCCCGACGATGTCTGGCGCATCGACTTCCAGCTGGGCTGGGACGCGGACCCCGAGGAAGAGAAAAAGCCCGAGAACATCGTGCCGCGCATCCGCGCCCTGCTGGGCAAGGACGCGCCCTTCGAGCTGGAATGGGCCAGCGTCTACACCTTCGCCTGCCTGCGCATGGACCGCTTCGTCCATGGCCGCGTGGTCTTTGCGGGCGACAGCGCCCACGGCGTCTCGCCATTTGGCGCACGCGGCGCCAACAGCGGCGTGCAGGATGCCGAGAACCTGGCCTGGAAGCTGGACCGCGTGCTGCGCGGCCAGGCCGATGCCTCGCTGATCGCCACCTACGGCGCCGAGCGCGAATACGCGGCCGACGAGAACATCCGCAACTCCACGCGCGCCACCGACTTCATCACGCCCAAGAGCGAGATCAGCCGCCTGTTCCGCGACGCCGTGCTCGACCTGGCGCGCGACCATGAATTCGCGCGCCGCATCGTCAACAGCGGGCGGCTGTCCGTGCCGGCCACGCTGCATGGCTCCGCGCTCAACACGCCCGACACCGACACCTTCGACGGAACGCAGCTGCCCGGCGCCGTGCTGGCCGATGCGCCCATGCGCCGGCCCGGCGCAGACGGCACGGCCTGGCTGCTGCGCGCACTGGGACCGGACTTCACGCTGCTGCACTTCGGCCCCACGCCCGCCTGGGCACAGGCGCTTCCCGGCGTGCTCAACCTGTCCATCGCGGCCGAGGGAGAGGCCCATGCGCACGGCGCCGACCTCATCGATGCGCGCGGCCTGGCGGCCAAACGCCTGGATGCGCGCCCCGGCACCAGCTACCTGCTGCGGCCTGACCAGCATGTCTGCGCGCGCTGGCGGCGCCCCGACGAGGCCGGCGTGCGCGCCGCTCTCCAAAGAGCCTGCGGCGCCGCCGCCACGGCCTGAACCTCTTACGCCCCATCCACAGGAGACCGCCATGCTGCTGTCCACCCACCCCAACCTGCAGGCCTGCGACGATTTCTACGAAGCCCTGATCGCCACCCACCAGGGGCTCGATACCGCGCAAAGCCATGCCCTCAATGCCCGCCTCGTGCTGCTGCTGGCCAACCACATCGGCCACCAGGGCACCTTGCTGCATGCGCTCGAACTGGCCCGCGCCAGCGCAGGACTTGCCCCTGCCGGAGCGGACCCCGCCGAGCGCGGCGCCGTGACGCCGGTCGCCCCGGTGCACGCGGCCGCCTGAAGCCGCGCGCCGCCGCCCGTGCGGCGGCCTGCCATCCCCACAAAGGCGCCCGCCTCACACCTTGGACATCTCACAAGGGCGCCGCATACAACATGGAGACAAGGATGCAACGCAAGCAGTTTCTGACCGCACTGGCCTGCTCGGGCCTGGCCCTGGCCGCAGGGCCTGCCGCCCTGGCACAGGACAAGCCCCTGGAATGGGTCGTGGGCTATGCGGCCGGCGGCGGCTCGGACGTGGTCGCCCGCGTCATCGCCGAAGCCATGGGCCGCAACATGGAGCGGGTCATCGTCATCAACAACAAGCCAGGCGCGGGCACCAACATCGCGGCCGAGTACAGCGCCCGCTCGCGCGACTACGGCAACCTCATGTTCACGGCCGACTTCGCCACGCTGGCGGCCAACCCCTTCCTGTTCAGCAAGCTCAACTACAACGCCGAGCGCGACTTCAAGCCCGTGGGCATGCTGGTGCGCTTTCCCATGCTGCTGGTGGTCAACAACGAGGTGCCCGCCACCAACCTCGCCGAATTCCTGGCCTGGGCCAAACAGCAAAAGACCGGCGTGAGCTGGGGCTCGGCCGGACTGGGCAGCCCCCACCACCTGGTGGGCGAGCTGTTCCGCGAACAGGCGGGCATCAGCAACATGACCCATGTGCCCTACCGTGGCGCTGCCCCCGCCTTGCAGGACGTGGTCGGCGGCCAGATTCCCGCCATGTGGGCCGACAGCGCCACCATCATTCCCTTCCTGAGCGAGAAAAAGCTCAAGGCCATCGGCGTGGCCAGCCCCGCGCGCGTGGACGTGCTGCCCCAGGTCGCCACGCTGCAGGAGCAGGGTCTGAAAGGTTTCGAGGGCTACGCCTGGCAGGGCATCGTCGTGCCCACGGGCAGCTCGGCCGAGGTGGTCAAGAAGTTCAGCCAGTCGCTGCAGCAGGCCCTGGCCGACACCCGCACCAAGGCACGCCTGGCCGCCATGGGCGTGGAACCCATGCCGGGCAGCGCCGACCAGATGGGCCAGTTCGTGCGCGCCGAGCGCAGCAAGTGGGGACGGGTGATCTCGGCCAACAACATCAAGCTGGATTGAGCGGACATATGTTGTAGCTCTTGAGTCCGCCCTGTAAATTCACTTCTTCATTCAGGCATTCATCGATGTCTGAACACGCAGACGCTGGAGCAGCGGGGCAAGGATGGTAGTCAGCCTTGCGCAACAGCTGGCGCAATAGAACCGCAGCACGGCCAAGATCGGTTGCGCCTTGTGTCATACATCACGGCCTGGATACCATCGCCAAGCGGTCCAGCATTTCAGCTAACTACGGCCATCATATGGGTTGCCCGGCATTGTGAGCGCATGCCCATTGCCTGGCTTTCCTTCAACGTGGTGGCGATTCTCACCTTCGCTTCCAATTCGTGCGATGTCCTGGCTTTTCCCTTTGAGGTGCACTCCACTCGCGCATGCTGGGAATACAGCTAGTTCTCTTTTTTAGGGAACTGACGGAAGGTGCGGTCCGTGTACTGCTGCAGTGGAGCCGAGCATGCTCGGGCACTCAATCAATCTGGGACCGCACGACCCATGCACACTTTCCAAGCTCGAGCGCCAGGTACACGGTCAAGCGCATGCTATTGAATTGCCTGGGATGGGCATACCTGCCGATTTGCGCGGCCGGCCAGAGCGCGACACATTTGCGCTGCTAGCGAAGGCGTAGACCGTATTGCTAGGCGGCTTGCCCACGTATTGCCGGGTCTTGTCCATTAGGTGGCCCTCAATGGGATGCACCACCACTTTGGATAGCACGCGTCGGCATCCACACCCGCTGCACGCAGGCCTTGTTGATCAGTCCAAGGCCCTGAACGCTCACCAGCATTAACGGGCAGCAGCAGCACATCAACATCTTGCCCGCCGGTACGCTAGTGATTGGCCAAAGGACCCATGAAGGCCGGTCGCCAGTTGAAGTTCAGCGCAGATACGCCTGTCTCTTATACACATCTCCGAGCCCACGAGACGCTGACGTTGATCGCGTATGCCGTCTTCTGCTTGAAAAGGGGGGGGGGGGGGGGGGGGGGGGGGGGGGGGGGGGGGGGGGGGGGGGGGGG
>NZ_JAELTK010000209.1:0-478 GCF_016428765.1 Delftia sp. ASV31 | reverse complement strand
TTCGGGAGGGCTTATTGAAAGAAAAAATTCATAAGTTTGATGCAGATAGGTAGACAAAAGACGCGAACTCAACGATTGCCTCTGCATATGGACAAATCGTCCAACCACGTGGAAAGTCAATGTCTTGAATATCGATGCAAGCACAACGATCAACATCGTAAATAGGCCAAGCATCGTGATGAATGAAGAAAAATCCTTAAACCCAAACTGATCGTATGCAAAGTAAAGCCATTTATTTTCCTGAATTATTCCAGGGCGCGCAAGTACGGAAAGAAAAGGGGCGATTGACAGCACACCCACCGTTTCCAGGCCCGCCATCAGGATAATCAAGAAAATCATAGACAGCGCCTTACGTTGCTGCCCTGGGGTAAAAAGCCGCCAGACTCCTGTCTCTTATACACATCTGACGCTGCCGACGAAATGCGAACAGTGTAGGTGGCGGTGGGGGGGGGGGGAGGAAAGAGGGGGGGGGGGGGGG
>NZ_JAELTK010000208.1:0-500 GCF_016428765.1 Delftia sp. ASV31 | reverse complement strand
TAGTAATACGACTCGTGATCACTGTCTTTAAACAAACTGTCACTGCGTGATGTAAATATTCTTGAAACGTATCGCGCTGAATTGTGAGGCGAATCCAGAAACATCGCCGCATAGCATCTTGCTACTTCGCGTACGTCGAAGATGCGAGTGTATTGGTGGCCAGCATTCTTGTATTCGCCTTGACGTCTTTCAAAGAATATTTTGTTTTCAGGAAGGCTATCTTGATTGTGTGCGTTGAAATATTTTTGAACTAGTTTGGCTTTGCTTCGTAGTCCAAAAAAGGCTTCTTTTGGGATGTCTGATTGACTATTGGTGGCCGCAATAATATCGCTGGACGATTCATTTTCAGGAGACTCAATGAATTTGACAACTACATTCACGGAGTCTGTGAGATGCAGCCTATTTTCAAATAAAGTACTGCTGGTTTGACACCCATTAATGATCTGATAGTTTGTAAGATGAATTTCCTTGGTGTTCGGTGTCAACGTCAGTTCAGGCGC
>NZ_JAELTK010000207.1:0-507 GCF_016428765.1 Delftia sp. ASV31 | reverse complement strand
ATTTTCTGCATTGAAATTTTCGGTTGCGGGCTTGTCCTTGCTTGCACTGAGTTCTGTCCATGCGCAATCCACTCAGAGTGGAATCGTCAGATTCACAGGAAATATTTCTCCTGTCACTTGCATCGTCAATCTGGGAAGTCGAGACCAGAAGATCGATTTCGGTATCGTACCTCCCAATGACCGCGGTTTCACGTCTGGCGGTGGCGCCGTGGGCAACGTTGCTCTTCCCGCCCATCAGAGAACGATCACCATCAGGCTGGATGGCTGCTCAACCCCAGGAGCGAACAATCAGCCCACCACTGCCACGGTCCGTTTTGATGGCCCCATCAGGAACGGCCGCATCAATACGAGCAATGCCACGGCCGACATCCAGTTACTGGAGAACAACTCGACAACGGCCATCTGGGATCTGAGCGGCCCCTGTCTCTTATACACATCTGACGCTGCCGACGAAATGCGAACAGTGTGGGTGGCGGGGGGGGGGGGGGGGGGGGGGGGGGGGGGGGG
>NZ_JAELTK010000206.1:0-509 GCF_016428765.1 Delftia sp. ASV31 | reverse complement strand
CGCATCACCGCATCCGTCTACACCTCGCATGTGCCCGCCATCGGCGCGGCCATGGACCTGGGCAAGGCGGGCGACCCCTATTGGCAGCCGCTGTTCAAGGGCTTCGAGCACTCGCGCCAATGGCTCAAGGACAACAGGCCCGACGTGATCTTCCTGGTCTACAACGACCACGCGACCGCGTTCAGCCTGGACTTCATCCCGACGTTTGCCATCGGCACGGCTGCTGAATACCAGCCCGCCGACGAAGGCTGGGGCCCGCGCCCCGTGCCCAAGGTCGTCGGCCATCCGGAGCTGGCCAGCCACATCGCGCAGTCGGTGATCCAGCAGGACTTCGACCTGACCATCGTCAACAAGATGGACGTGGACCACGGCCTGACCGTGCCGCTGTCGCTGATGTGCGGCCAGCAGGACGCGCGCACGGGCGCCTGGCCCTGCCCGGTGATTCCGTTTGCCGTCAACGTGGTGCAGTACCCCGTGCCGTCGGGCCAGCGCTGCTTCAACCTGGGCCG
>NZ_JAELTK010000205.1:0-443 GCF_016428765.1 Delftia sp. ASV31 | reverse complement strand
AGATGTGTATAAGAGACAGGTGCAAAGTCCTGCAGGGGATACAAATCATCGGATATGGGGAAGAACCAATGGAGGAAAAATGATATTCCTCGGCGCAATCACGAGTTACACGAGTGGTGGTCTTTGGTTGGAATTTCAGAATCGCCGCCCAGACCCTGTGCGAGTTGTCTATGTTGAAACAATATCATCACCATCTTGGGTGGCATGGGCTGATATTGAGATATATCAATAGATGATGATTATTGGAAAAGCCTGAGGTTCCTGAATTCTTCTTCCTATTGAGAATTGATCGGGAAAAATTGAGGCTGTTTTTGATTGTGGCTATGCAAAATTGGCCAAATACCTCCCCACGTTGAACAAGCATGCTCACTGTATTTTTTAATTCTTTGAGTTTTCTGGCTTATCTTTGGCAATATTGATGTTGTTTTCTAAGAGAAAATTCA
>NZ_JAELTK010000204.1:0-533 GCF_016428765.1 Delftia sp. ASV31 | reverse complement strand
GTATTGGCCTCCATAGTGACACTAAGGTTCTCAATAACATATTTATTTTTTTCCCCAGGATAGCCATAGACTATATTCTTGAGCTCAATAGTGTATTTTGGAACAATGGCGTCAGATACATCGACGGCACAAGACGATGCCAACCCAAGATCGGCTTCTATATTTTCAAGGGCAGCACTTGAAAACTTCAGCCTGGCCACTCCGCGATAAATTATTTGTACAGCAGGTAAAATGCGGTAAGCAGCAAAACCATAAAGGCCCAGCGCAGGCAGCACATGGGCAACATCTCCAGATCGCCACAGCAATGCAAGAGCCACCAGAATCAATCCGGAATATCCTACGGCCTCCACAATGTACAAAGGGGAATGACTCAGTGTTTCAGCTGTAGCCGAGTGTCTCGAGAACTCATGTGAAGCACGGGAAAAATCTTTCAGATAGGCATTCATGGCATGGGCCACCTTGACATCCTTCACGCCATTCAATACCTGTCTCTTATACACATCTGACGCTGCCGACGAAATGCGAACAGTGTA
>NZ_JAELTK010000203.1:0-477 GCF_016428765.1 Delftia sp. ASV31 | reverse complement strand
GCTCGGAGATGTGTATAAGAGACAGGAGGAGGACCTGCCCGGTGCAAAGCGGCAAACCGACCTCTTCCTGGCACGCAAGTTTCCGTCCCTCGATTCGACTGGAAACAAGGTCTACAAATGCATAGTTGTGGAGATAAAGCGGCCGGCCATTTCGCTAAACAAGAAGCATCTTCGACAGCTCGAGGACTACGCAGAAATCATTAAGCGTCAACCCCAATTCAAGTCGGAAAAGATGCACTTCGAGCTCATCTTACTTGGGCGTCAGATTTCCTCGGCGGACACAATCATCACCAGTCGGCTGAACTCCCATGTCCTGCGTAACGACCCAGGCCTCGTTACAGAGGACCCGCGCATGAAGCTGTATGTCATGAACTGGTACACGCTGCTTGACGGGTTCGAACTGACACACGGGTTCATGCTCGAAAAACTCAAGCTCTGTCTCTTATACACATCTGACGCTGCCGACGAAATGCGAAC
>NZ_JAELTK010000202.1:0-559 GCF_016428765.1 Delftia sp. ASV31 | reverse complement strand
GATATAGCAGCGGAATTTGGTGGTACGGGGCTGGGCCTCACGCTGTGTCAGCGTATGGCGCATCTCATGGGCGGGGAAATCCGGTTCTTCAGCGTGCCAGGAAAGGGCAGCATATTTGAATTGACCGTGCCTGCATACCACGCCCGGCCTGTTCCTGCTTCGGTGGGGCAGGACGATGACGATGCCATGCTTGCAGACGATGAAAGCACGGGTAGTTGCGCGAGGGTTCTCATAGTCGATGATCACCCGGTCAACAGACTGCTGCTTCTGGATCAGCTGAAAATCCTCGGCTTCGAGGCAGAATCTGCAGAAGGCGGGGAATCCGCATTGCGAATGATGTCGCAGAATATCTATGACCTGGTTCTTACGGACCTGCAAATGCCTGGCATGAGCGGTTATGTACTTGCTCAGCGCATCAAGCAGAATTATCCGGGAATTCCTGTGGGAGCAATAACGGCACATGCAGGCAAGCAGGAAAAATTCAAATGTGCAAAATTTGGCATCGCAGATATTCTTGTCAAGCCGGCCTCCTTGAAAAACCTGTCTCTTATACACATCT
>NZ_JAELTK010000201.1:0-576 GCF_016428765.1 Delftia sp. ASV31 | reverse complement strand
GTATTGCCCGTGCTCTGTATCGTGATCCACCTGTTTTATTTATGGATGAGGCAACAAGCGCACTCGACCGCCAAACAGAAGAAGAATTGAATAAGGCAATTAGTGGGTTGTCGGGTCATAAAACCATTGTGTTGATTGCGCACCGAGAATCATCATTGCAGATTTGCAGTGATTTCATTCATTTGAAAAGAAGTTCTTGAATGCATCGAATTTCAATTGCGGCTGACGGCCGGAAGTCTCTTCTAGCGATGCTCAAGCCAAGGCACGATGGCTTTTTTAAGTATCGCTCACTGTTTACAAGTAGCGTAGATTCAGTCGACGAGGGGACGGTCTTGCTATATGTAGAGCACCATTTTCCCCTGTCGCCGAGTGCAGCGGAGAATTGCGCCGGTACGGTTGAAGGACTGCTGCTTGGCTATAACTTTGAAGGTGTGCTGCTCACAATTGCTGTCGCTGGGATGAGTTTTTCTTACTCAGCGAATTTCTCACATTAAGAGAGCGAAATTTAGAATACGTCCTTGCAGGAAATTTCTAGTTTAACCATCGTAAGTTTAAAACTGTCTCTTATACACATCT
>NZ_JAELTK010000200.1:0-695 GCF_016428765.1 Delftia sp. ASV31 | reverse complement strand
CAGCGTCTCGTGGGCTCGGAGATGTGTATAAGAGACAGTCACGTGGCACTCGCAAATGTATCTTTACGCAATTACCAGCAACACTGCTTGCAAGCTTGAATACTAGCGATATCATCACACAGCACCCCAACATATTGAATGAACTGTGGGAGATGAAATTATTTTAAGTAGCCAGGACTATAACTGCGAGAAATTCGAGACGACCTGTCAGACAAACGATGGGTGTATCCTTCAGCCGGCCCGGGCAGCAGCGTTGCCACTACTGATAGATGGACATAAAAATTCTCTAGTTACCCATGCAAACCAAGAGCTTCGCCCGCTTGAGCTAGGATACTTTCGCCTAGTACTCAATTGCCCTATTGGTACTAATTTGCACTGGATAAATACCCGCCCCTGGAGATCAATCACGCATGGAGTACGGGCGAAAATTCCGCAATATAAATTCGCAATCGCATGAATCGAATGCATAGACTATACATTTCAGCGCTATGGTTAGCTTTTTTGCTGACAGCCGCAACCAAACGACTGATACAACACTTCCCCCCTCCAGAGGCAGAAATAAATGGTGATGCATTCTGGGTCTATTTACCTAATGCGCGCAAGCTAGCGGAGCATCCATGGGAATTTTTGACCACGGATCCCGCTAGCTATTATGTCGCCCCATTAGGATATATATGGGCTGCAGTCTGGAATGC